>JBCBCD010000127.1:0-11182 GCA_038530915.1 Bacteroidota bacterium | reverse complement strand
GATTACTTTGGCCACTTTGCTATCTGTATGAGCAAAATGGTTGCTGATCATTTTCCAGAGGAAATCGATATCGTCTTTTGCAAGTTCTTCCATCTCTACCATTTCCTTGTTCAACTTGTTTTCAAAAGTCTCTTGTGGATCGTATACAAAAGCAATACCACCACTCATACCTGCCGCAAAGTTGATTCCGGTATTACCCAATATTACCACTGCACCGCCTGTCATGTATTCACAACCATGATCACCTATGCCTTCTACTACTGCTTTTACGCCGGAGTTTCTTACGGCAAATCTTTCTCCGGCCATGCCATTGATGTAAGCTTCTCCGGATGTAGCTCCATAAAAGGCCACATTACCGATAATGATGTTTTCACTGGCTGCATAAGTAGCTTTGCGATCAGGCACTACTACCAAACGTGCTCCTGAAAGTCCCTTACCAAAATAATCATTGGCTTCTCCTTCTAACTTGAAGGTGATTCCCTGAGCTGAAAAAGCACCAAAGCTCTGTCCAGCCGAGCCTCTGAAATGAAATTGAATGGTATTGGTCGGAAGGCCTTCCTTGCCATACTTACTGGAAATTTCCCCAGACAACATAGCGCCAACCGTCCTGTCGGTATTGAAAATCGGGAAGCTGGCTTCCACTGGTTTTTTCTTACTAAGCGCTGCCTTTGCCACTTCAATTAGCTTGCGATCTAATACTTTGTCTATGCCATGATCCTGCTCTACACATTTGTACTGAGCCATATTCTCATCCGATGGTTCTTTGTATAGAATAGGACTCAAATCCAGAGCTTTATACTTCCAGTAATCAACATTTTGCTTCACTTTAAGCATTTCTACTTTACCAACCATTTCATCAACGGTTCTGAATCCGAGTTCAGCCATGATCATCCTTAGATCTTCTGCTAAAAACTTAAAAAAGTTAACGACATGCTCTGGCTTGCCGGTAAAGCGTTTTCTCAAGTCTTTATCTTGAGTAGCTATACCTACCGGACAAGTATTTAAATGGCACTTGCGCATCATAATACAACCTTCTACTACCAAGGCGGCAGTTGCAACCCCCCATTCTTCAGCTCCCAATAAAGTAGCAATCGCCAAATCCCTACCAGTGCGAATCTGTCCATCTGCTTGTAAGGTTACTCTATCTCTCAATCTATTTTTGACTAGTGTTTGATGGGTTTCTGCGACTCCAAGCTCCCAAGGAAGCCCTGCATGGCGAATAGACGTAAGCGGTGAAGCTCCTGTACCTCCATCATGCCCTGATATTAAGATCGCATCGGCATGTGCTTTGGCTACCCCACTGGCAATGATACCTACACCTGCTTTTGAAACCAGTTTCACATTGATGCGAGCATTCTGATTGGCATTTTTTAAGTCAAAAATCAACTGAGCCAAATCTTCAATCGAATAAATATCATGATGCGGAGGTGGAGAAATCAAACCTACACCTGGCGTGGAATGTCTTACCTTACCAATCCAATCATCTACTTTATGGCCTGGCAATTGTCCACCTTCACCCGGCTTGGCACCTTGCGCCATTTTGATCTGAATTTCATCCGCATTGGATAAATAATAGCTGGTTACGCCAAATCGACCGGAAGCGACCTGCTTGGTTGCAGAACGTTCCCAATCTCCATTTTTCTTACGCTTAAAACGGGATTCGTCTTCTCCTCCTTCTCCACTATTGCTTTTTCCACCTATGCGATTCATAGCAATGGCTAAGGTAGAGTGGGCTTCGTGAGAAATAGAGCCAAAAGACATTGCCCCGGTAGCAAACCTCTTAAAGATTTTCTCAGCCGGTTCCACTTCTTCTAAGGGTATCGATTCTCCTTTTCTAAAGGTCAGTAAACCTCTCAAAGTGAGTGCTTTCTCCGTTTGATTATTGATAACCTTAGCGTATTTCTTGTATTCTTCAAAATCATCTTTTCGTGTAGCCACCTGGAGGTGATGGATAGACTTAGGATTAAATAAGTGCTCCTCTCCCCTTCTCTTCCATTGATAGACACCTCCTACTTCCAACTCAGAATAAATATTTTGTTTGGAAGAAAAGGCCAGGCGATGTCTGCTCAGTACTTCTTCTGCAATTCCATCAAAGTTGACCCCCTGGATTCTGGAAACCGTTCCTCTAAAACATTTGTTGATGACTTCTTCATGTACTCCTAGGGCTTCAAATATCTGTGCTCCATGATAAGATTGTAGCGTAGAAATCCCAATCTTAGACATGATCTTGAGCAATCCTTTCCCTACCGCTTTATTGTAAAGGTTAAATAACTTTTCGAGCGGAAAATCCAGATCGATAAAGTTTTTGCGCTTCAGGTTAGCTATCGAGAAATAAGCCATGTATGGATGAATGGCATTGGCACCATAGCCTATTAAGGTAGCAAAGTGATGTGTTTCTCTGATATCTCCCGCTTCCACGATTAAGGAAGTTTGGCCTCTCAATCCCAATTCTATCAAATGATGGTGGATGGCTCCTGTTGCCAATAAAGAAGGGATGGGTGCAAAATTTGCATCTGACTTTCTATCTGAAATTACCAAGACATTGTAGCCATTTCTTACCAGATCTTCAGCGGCTGCACAAAGTTGATCTATGGCTGCTCTCAATCTACCCATCTGTCCATCTGCCTGAAAAATACCATTGATCACTCCTACCTTATAATCAGGATGCTGTAAATATTTCAGCTTATTGAAATCATTGATATTCAATACCGGACTGTCCAGGTGGATAAACTTTGCTCGCTCGGGTTTGATCTCCAAAATATTATCTCGACTGCCCAACATGGTATACAAAGACATGATCGCTCTTTCTCTAATCGGATCAATCGGTGGGTTGGTTACTTGTGCAAATAACTGCTTGAAATAATTGGCCAAGTGTTGTGACTGTTGAGACAATACAGCCAATGGTGTATCCGCACCCATTGACCCAATAGGATCTTTTCCTACCTTGATCATAGGAGCAATAATGAATTTCAAATCTTCTTTTGTAAAACCAAAGAGTTGCTGACGCTTCAACAATTGTTGATCTTCTACTTCATTGACTACAGACTGATTGTTTTGGATATCATCAAGGCTCAACTTGTGTTCTTTCAGCCACTTCCCATAAGGTTGCCTTTGACAAATAACAGACTTAAGTTCTTCATCACCAATCACTCGATTTTCATCCAAATCTGCTATCAATATCTTACCCGGTTGAAGCCTGCCTTTGTAAACAATAGAAGCTGGATCAATTGGCAATGCACCTGCTTCCGAAGCCACAATCAAAGTATTGTCTTTGGTCAGGCAGTATCTTGAAGGTCTAAGTCCATTACGATCCAATGTAGCACCAACCAAGATTCCATCCGTAAAACAGATAGAAGCCGGGCCGTCCCATGGCTCCATAATAGTTCTGTGGTATTCGTAGAAATCCTTTTTGTATTCCTCCATTTGCTCTTTGTGCTGCCATGCTTCAGGTATCATCATCATTAAGGCATGTGGTAAGCTATATCCACCCAATACCAAAAACTCAAGCACATTGTCAAAATTACCAGAATCTGAAAGCTCGCTCCCACAGATAGGCATCAACTTTTGAAGTTCATCATCTGTAAACAAAGTAGACTTTAGCAACTTTTCTTTGGATTTCCACCAGTTGAGGTTGCCCATAATGGTGTTGATCTCACCATTGTGTGCGATGTAACGGAATGGCTGTGCCAATTTCCATTTTGGAACGGTATTGGTAGAAAAACGAGAATGAATTAAAGCTATTGCAGAAGTACAAGCCTCATCCTGCAGATCCGGAAAGTAAGGGCGCAATTGATAGGTTGTCAACTGGCCTTTATACACAACTGTCTTATAAGAAAATGAAGTAATGTAAAAAGAATCCTTAGATTGAGGATAGGTTTTATGAATATTGTGGGTAGAAAACTTTCTTAATACATACAGACGTCTTTCAAGTGCCTTACTATCCATTTCGGTAGATGGCTTCACAAAAACTTGCTCCATTCTGGGTTCAACGTACACTGCCGACTCACCCAATTCTTCATTATCAGTAGGAATTTTTCTATATCCCAATAACTCGAAGCCCATCTCATCAATGTAGTCATTAAACAGTACTCTACATTGTCTTCTTAGGTTTCTTTCCCCCGGAAAAAATACAACACCTACTCCGTATTCCCCAAACTCAGGCAATTCAAAGCCTTGTTCTTTGCATTTTTTTGCAAAAAAATCATGAGGTGTTTGTATTAAAATTCCGGCTCCATCCCCGGTATTAGGTTCTGCCCCGCAGGCTCCCCTATGCTCCATATTGGTAAGCATGGTTAACGCCTGTTCTATCAATTCATGTGATTTCTTTCCGTTAAGATTTGCTATAAGCCCTGTACCACAAGAATCTTTTTCCAATTCAGGTACATATAATCCTTTTTCAATTTTATTCATATTCAAACAACAAGTAAAAGCATTCATCAAGAGCGTAGGAAACAAGGTCGATAACTCGATCGATGTAAATACGACTAATGATTTATACCAGATGAAAAAACGACGCTGTATCCCCTTAAGGTTGACCAGCAAAAAAGTGATGATTAGTAGTTTAAAAAAGTGAAAAGCTTTGCTTTAATACCTTTTCAAACTTCTAATGTTATTTCTTTAGATGGTTTTATATAGGTTTTGAATAGACACTCAGTAGATATGAGTGCTACCTATATTTGGCTAGAACTGTCTAAAATTAGGAAAGATTGAGAGGACTTCAAAATATCATTCCTTTAAAGAATGCTTAAAATCTTTCAAGAATTATCAAAAAATACGATAGCTAATTGATAAAGTCGCATTGAGATTCTTCAATAAACACCTAAGTGAAATTAGATTTTAATTACGAAATACAATTATTTTCAAAATAATAAAATGCATTTTTAATAATTTCAAAATATTAAAAGGAATTCATATTACATGTGTTCAAAAAAAGTTAATTAGATAAATCTCAAAACGCTACAATCTGAAAATCACGTTATCACATCAAGGTGGGCTCTTAGATAAACAGAGTTTTCTTTTATTCCTTTTGATAAGAGGTCCATATTCAGTTTTACCATCTCCCAATCACATTGATCAGAATTGGCAGCTGTTTCAATGATTTGACAATACTTACCTTCTTTATTCATCCCCATAATCATAAGGTTGGGCTTTAATTTGTGAGAAAGATGGTAGAGTTGTTCTTGATTACGATCGGAAAAAGCATTTTGGATTGACTCCATACTGGCTGGTATATCTGCTAAAAAGGCACCTATCATTTCCTTCACAAAATCAGGATCATCATCTCCTAATTCCTCCAGGTAACTTAGGTCAATTGGGGCTAATCCTTCATGATGTCCATTCTTAGCTTCTCCTATTTTTTCAGTTTCAATCCATTTCATCATCACCCCTTTCAAGGAATTGGGCGAAAATGGTTTTGTAAGAAAATCATTCATCCCGGCATCAAAAACTCGGTTTCTTTCTTCTGTAAGTGCGGCTGCAGTCAATGCAATGATGGGAACCTCTTGATTCGGATTGTTTTGATCCGCTCTTATCTGTTTGCTGGCTTCACAACCATCCATTTCCGGCATATGAACGTCCATCAAAATCGCATCATACTTCAAAGTTTGAGAATACGCTACCCCTTCTTTACCACTGGTGGCTAAATCAAAACTACAGTTCCACTTTTCGAGAATCTTACTGATTAGTTTTTGATTCATCATATTATCCTCAACCACCAGAACTCTTGCATTTTCAAGCGACCAATCATTAGTAGTTTCTATATTAAAAAACGACTGCTGTTCTTCCACCTTTACATCAGACAATTTGAACGGTAGGGTTACAATAAATTCCGAGCCTTTTCCCACACTACTGGCAGCATGAATACTACCGTTTTGTAACTCTACGAGTTGTTTTACGATAGCAAGTCCCAAACCAGTCCCACCATATTTTCTGCTTAGCTTGCTTTCAACTTGTTTGAAGCTATGGAAAATGACATCTAGCTTATCAGATGGAATACCTATGCCTGTGTCATGCACAATAATTTGAAGTTGTATTTCTTCTCCTTCTTGTTCGACTACCTCTGCTCTTATTCCTATGGTACCATTTTCTGTGAACTTACTGGCATTGCCTAGTAAATTGGTTAAAATTTGATTCAATCTGGTTGCATCACCAATCAACAAATAATCAAATGATTGTCTGATATCCAGGACCACACTAATGGGCTTGTCTTTAACCCTGATTTGGAAAGTTTGCTGTAAGTATTTCAGCAGTTGGTAGAGGTCAAACTCTTTTTGGATAAATTCTATTTCTCCGGATTCTATCTTGGATAGATCCAAAATATTGTTGATGATATCCATCAAGCTATTGGAGCTAAACTTAAGTGCTTCTACATATTCCTTCTGTAAAGAATTGAGTGAGGTTTCATTTAATAAGTGAGTCATCCCAACAACTGCATTCATGGGAGTTCTGATTTCATGACTCATATTGGCTAAAAATTGTTGTTCTGCTATTTGAGCTTGTTCAGCTGACTGTTTAGCCCTTCTCAGCTCATCTTCTGCTTTTTTACGAGCAGTAATATCTCTTGCAATATCACGAGAACCTTTGAAAACTCCATTTTCGTAGATGGCATTGGAGTTGACCTGTAGGTAACGTACTTCTCCATCTTTTGTCAATATCCGTCCTTCATAATCACTGTAGTAACCTTCTTCGATCAACTTTTTTATATACTTCTTCGACTTTTCCATATCATCAGGATGCACAATATCTTTTAAGTAGATATTCATTGGTTCATCCTCTTCATAACCTAAAAGTCGTTTAGCAGCATTATTGGATTCTATGACCATGCCGTTTTCATCCAAAATGAGAAAAGCATCGTACATCTTTTCAAATAAATCGATGTATTCATAATTCAGTTGTGCTACCTCTTTTTCCATCAAGGCACGTCGAGTCTCTTCGTCTTTTAACTTCCTATAACTTAGACAGGCATGCAAAGAGATCGTAAACTGCTCGATGACATTTCTAAGCTGAGCACTTTGCCTTTTAGGATTGGCAGTTGGTACTCTCTTGGTATATAGTTTTAAAAAACCCAGCTCTCCTAACTTGAAAACACTGTAGCAACCTGTCTTGACTCCTTTTTCTTGTATAATCAATGGAAAGCGTTCATCATACTGAGACAAACAAGTAATGTCGTCTTTCTTAATAAATTGAGCTATCGGATGGTCCGGGCTAATTTTTCGCTCAATAAGCCTGTTCTCTGGATTGGCATATATGAGAACTATATCCTCAGAACCGGTATTCCCCAATATGGATTCATACAACCAAACTGAAGCAAACGAAAGGTTCTTCCTGGAAATCAAAACACTTAAGAATCGATCACAATTAGATCGAAGATCCAAAGAGGTACCTACCGACAAGGACAACTCGTACAGTAAGGATATTTCCTGAATTATTTTGACTACCTCTTTCATACACGATCAACTTTAGACAACTTCAGTTCTAATTTTTTTGAAAAGCGCCAATTATGATTGATTTGTTTTGGAACTCCACAAAATCCTCTCCATTAGAAGCAATTTCACCGACACTCATCACACCAAATATTTCTTTTATGTTTATCTTTTCTTTCAGTTCCTCCTGAATTAAGGTTAATTCTTTTTCAAACTGATCTCCCATAAACAACGACCTGGAAACGCAATCAACAATAAAAAGAAAGTCACAATTTGAGTTTTCCTCCTGAATGACCGCTTTCAAAGAATTTTCTGCAGCTTCAATGAATGAGTCATTATCAGCTACTAAAATATTTAAAACGGTGTTTTCAGGTACCTCTCCAATGCATATCAATGCTCCTTCCTTCGTAAATGTTATGGGTACTCTTGCAATATCTTCATCTTCTTCCCGAAGAATTCCAAATGGGAAACCTTTAGCAAAGAAAAAGAAGTTATCAAAAGTAAGTTTTTCTACTCCATATTCATTCAGTACACCTTCATATACGTTAAAAGCACTCTCCCAGTTCAGCTCATAAATAACATTTTTTTGAGTCCTGGTAGCTATAAAAGGACCTATTTTCTTTTTCATGCCATGATGCATGCTCATGTTCAAATCATAATCTACAAAACATATTACCGCAGCATCCTGGTAAAAGCCATCATTAGAAAAAACACAGGCTTGCTGATGGATATCCAATGTACCGGCACCTCCTCCAATTAAATTAGTAGAAGTCCCGGTGATATTCTGTAAGGCTCTTAAGAATGCCGAAATATTCGTACTGAACCCATCAATCAATGTGATTGCTGTAGCCTTTTTTTCTAAATTATTGATAATCGTTGTTAGATGGGATAAATTAGGATCGAACTCCTTAAGGCCCAAGACCATTATTGGACGGTTAATAACAGGTATTTTTAATAGAATGCACGCCTGATTATATTGCTTGACGTCATGGATTACTCTTGGAAAAAGGCCTCCAAAAAATTTAACCCCCATTGAATTCAATTGCTCAATTAAATTAAGCACATCTATGCTTGCATCCTGTGCAAGTAATATTAATACTGCATCATTCTTGCCAGGTGCTAAAGACTTAATTTGATTGATTATTTGATCCAATGTGGGGTTCTCTATCAACATCTTTGTATTACCATTTCAATTTTTGCTCAAGTAATGTCTTATTTTCTAATCCTTTAACCTCAACTGATAATTGTGGTTGTGCCCCGCTCCAATCAATTGACAAAATACCATAATTTAAAGCAACAATCAAATCACCTTCTCTGTATTTGTTTGGTTCCGTTCCACCAAGTGACCAGGTATGTGTCAAGCCGCTACTAGTCAGCTCGTAAACAGGATAATCCAGCTTATCCAATTCAATTTTTGATAACTCTGAAATATGACGATCACCACTTAACAAAACAGCATTGGCAGGTTGAGTCTTTTCTAAAAGTTTGAATAGTTTCTTTCTGGCAGCCGGAAAATTAGCCCATTTCTCATAGACTTGTTCCTCCGGTATAAACTGAATTCCACATGCAATAAGATGGATTTGAGCTTCGCTGTTTTTCAACTCTCCTTTAAGCCATTTCCATTGCGCTTTTCCCAGTATATCGCCCTTTTCATTTGGTATATAGCGTGCCCTTTTTGCTCCATCCTTTATCAATTCATCCCTGAAATAACGACCATCTAACAGAATAATTTTTACTTGCTTGCCTTCAGGACCAAAAGTGTACGATTGATAAGCACCTGGCCTGGATCTTACTTCAGCATCCGCGGGTACATCCAGGAAATCTAACATTAAAGCTTTGGTTTCGTCTTTTTTAGGGAAGTTTTTATCCCCATCATTGACTCCATAATCGTGATCGTCCCAAATGCCAATGACTCCCGCCTTTGCACGCAATTTTTGGTAGTCTGCATTGCTCTTCTGTTTTCTGTACTTCCTGATCATTACATTCATATCCTCTGTATCTCCATAAATATTATCGCCCATCCAAATCCACAATTGTGGGTTTTCAGCAACGATCCATTGCCACATGTCCTGAGGCTTATCCTGGCGATTACAAGAACCCAGTGCAATTTTTGTCAGTACCTGATCTGTATTGAGGTTTTGTCCTACATACAAATCATTTACTTCTGCAGTTTGACAAGAAGCTGAAACGCTTAGTATCAATGCAAGAAAAAAGAAAATGTTTCTCATTTTAATTTAGGTTATTTTAATGGATAGTGTATTTGAGCTTCTTCCCGCACAGCATCTAATAAATCCATCAAATCGCTACTGAATGACAATGGCATTAATTCACTCTCAAACATTTCCTTATTCACGCACTGCATGACTTCTTCTGCTTCATAGAGATAGCCATTGTGATTGCATTCAAAATGATAATTATGTGTTCGACCTTCTTCATCAATTACTGAAAACCAACTAGGTTCATGCCACCTAGATTGTATGTGAATCGTCCCCAAAGAACCGTAAATGAAAGCTTCTGTTTTTGTTTTTGCCAAAAAGGTAGAATGTAAATGGGCCGTGCGATTGCCTTCATACCCCAATAGGATGCCACAATCAATATCCACTCCTGTTTCAGCAAAAGTGGCCATGGCTTTTATGCGATTGGGTTTTCCTAAAATTAAAAGAGAAAGAAACATCGGATAAAGCCCAATGTCCAATAATGACCCTCCGCCCAACTTAGGATTAAACAAACGCTTATCGGGATCAAAGGGTGGATTGAACCCAAAATCAGCTTTTACACTCAATACATCTCCTATTAATCCGCCTTCAATAAACTCTAGTATTTTCTTTGTTTGAGGTAAAAATCGAGTCCACAGCGCTTCCATTAAAAACACTTCTTTTTCTTGAGCAAGACTGATCATTTTATCCACCTCTTCCGCATTCATTGCGAAAGGTTTCTCACACAAAACTGGTATTCCTGCATATAAGCACATCAATGTATTTTCACAATGTCCTACATGTGGTGTAGCTATATAGACCGCATCAATATCTGCATCAACAATTTCTTCATAAGTCCCAAATGCTTGTGGAGCGCCATATAAACGAGCAAACTCTTGTGCCCTCTCCATTGAGCTGGATGCCACAGCATGAATTTTCATTTGCTTACTACTCGAAATATCCTGGGCAAATTTATGAGCGATACGCCCTAGTCCAATAATACCCCATTTAAATTGTTTCATAATAATTAGTAATGCAAGTTGCGGATGTCTTCTCAAAGAGAGGCTATTCGCATATGGTACAAGTCTTAATTATGTACTTACACTCTCTCATCCATCGCAACCTGGGTCTGATAATTGATGATGGGAACCAAATTACAAGAAGTGCTGATACTTTTGTAGTCAATAGTGACTTATCACATCCAAACGAATAAATTTTTTTGAATTCAAAAATTGTCCTATATTTGCATAAAGCCGCTTTGGCTACTTCCCCCCCATAATCAATTCCACAAAAATACTTGTCGAGCTTTTGCACTGCATTATAAGTTAGCTTATAATATCACCTAATTTATCCATTGTAAAAAGACTTTCAAACAGTCTGCAAAGGCATTTGCATACCAAATCAAATCTCAAACATCAAGTGAAAGCTTGGTTATTTTTTAACACAATGTAATTTAAGTTAATTGACATTTTGAATAGCCAGATTTTTGCACTAGATAAGGCGCGGCGGAACTTCATAGCCATAGCTATGAAAGTGAGTACGTAACGAAATATAGTGTAAAAAGAT
>JBCBCD010000126.1:0-11234 GCA_038530915.1 Bacteroidota bacterium | reverse complement strand
TCAAGCTATTATAGGTTTAGAGTAGACTCATCACCTATAATAGCTTGAATCTCTCCCTCAACTCTTTTATTTTTGCGTCCTCAATTAAAATTTGTTATGGACGTTCAAGTGGAGTGCTTTAGATCATTTTCAAAATTACCTGACGTTGTTGAACTGCCTGAGCGATTCACCTTCCCATTTTATTATGAGCCTCATCCTTTAAGTGTATTGGCGACAGAAGAACTTCAAAGACAATTAGAACATGAAATAAAGTTGGACCACAATTTTGGCCTGGATACCAATACTGAAGGGATGATTATTGGAAAAATGTTTGGCGTTTTGGTTGTTCAAACGCAGTCTGGTGAGTTAGGTTATTTAGCTGCATTCTCCGGGAAACTTGCGAACAGCAATCACCATGAAGGTTTTGTGCCTCCTGTTTTTGATATGCTCACAGATGGTAGTTTTTTTCTTGAAGGAATAGAAGAACTAAATGAACTCAACAGACAAGTAGAGCAACTGGAACAAAGTGAAGAATCAATTGCGGTGAAGAATCGATTTGAGTCCATTAAGGAGAAAGCACACCAACAGATTTCTACCACCAAAGATAAAATCAGACAAGAAAAAAAGAACCGCAAAAGCATTCGTGAAAAAGCCAAAGAAGAGAAAGAAAAGGAAGATTTTGAACTCATTAATGAAAAACTGCGAAAAGAAAGCATCAAACAACAATACTACCTTAAAGACATGATCAAGTATTGGGATGCTAAAATTGAAGTGGCTCAAAAAAAGTGGATGCAAATAACTGATCAGTTAGAAGCATTAAAAGAAAAAAGACGTAATCAATCTGCTGCTCTTCAAGAAAAATTATTTGAACATTATAGTTTTTTAAATATAGAAGGAAAAGAAAAAAACCTGCGGGATATTTTTGGTAGCATTCAACCTCCAGCAGGTTCGGGAGAATGCGCAGCTCCCAAACTGCTTCAATATGCATTCCTACATCACTTAAAGCCCATTACTATGGCAGAGTTTTGGTGGGGAGCATCGCCCAAGTCAGCTATTCGCAAGCACAAGAACTTTTATCCAGCTTGCCGAGGAAAATGTCAACCCATTTTAGGGCATATGTTGGAGGGAATAGAAACGGATCCCAACCCCATGCTAGAAAATACAGCTTTGAATAAGAAGTTTGATATAGTTTATGAAGATGAGGTTGTACTCATTATCAATAAACCTCATGAGTTTCTATCCGTTCCCGGTAAGAATGTTACAGACTCTGTGGCATATCGGTTGAAAAAAAAATATCCAGATGCTACTGGTCCATTGGTGGTACATCGACTAGATATGTCTACTTCAGGTCTCATGTTAATTGCAAAAACCAAAGAAGTCCATAAATATCTACAATATCAATTCATCAAAAAGATTGTAAAAAAACGTTATGTAGCCCTCTTAGATGGTGAATTGAAAGAAAATAAAGGCACTATTGATCTTCCATTAAGAGTAGACCTGGATGATCGTCCACGTCAACTCGTTTGTTATGAGCATGGTAAATCTGCCCGGACACATTGGGAAGTTATAGAACGAAAAGATGGAAAAACCAGAGTACATTTTTTCCCAATCACAGGAAGAACTCATCAATTGAGAGTACATGCTGCACATCAATTGGGTTTGAATACACCTATAGTAGGTGATGATCTATATGGTATAATGGGAGAGCGATTGCATCTTCATGCTGAAAGCATTGAATTTACTCATCCTACAACAAAGGAAAAAATGAGTTTTGAAGTGGCTGCAGGCTTTTAATGAGGCTGTCTCACTCTACGGGTTCAACAGCCTCATTAATTATTTTTTATTTCTATTCTCAAAAAACGCCTTCAACTTTTGATCTACCTCATCTGAATTAGTAGTATAGTTTGGTGTTAAGCTCCCTGAACCAGGTGCTTCTTCCACAAATAATGTGGTTGTGGGGAAAGCAAACCTAACCCCCAGTGTGTCTGCTAATTCGAGAGTGGCAATTAAAACTTCATGCTTAGACTCCAACTCTTTAGTCCAGGTATCTACATCAAAGAAAATGTAGAACAATATGTCTAAAGAATGAGCACTCATCTCATTCAAATGGACTTCAAAGTAGTCTTTACGAGTAGCTGGGTGATCCATCACTATCTTCTTTAAGCCTTCAATAAACTTATTGATTAATAAAGGTGGTGTATCATAGGTAAGGCTGATCTTAGTACTGTAACGACGATATTGTCTCAATCCATAATTATTGATCACCATATCCATCAATTTTCCATTGGGGACATAAACTAATGAATTAGCAAATGTCCTTACTCGAGTAGAACGGAAGCCTACCTCTTCTACCGACACATCTACACCCGAAAAGTTGATCCAATCACCAATCTGAAAAGGCTTATCTAGAAAGATGGTCAATGAACCAAATAGGTTTTTCAAAGTATCCTGAGCGGCCAATGCTATAGCCAAACCACCTATTGAGATACCAGCAACCAAAGCCGTTATATTAACTCCTGAAAGCCTTAAAACCTGTAAAACACCGACAGAGATTATGATAAATTGTATCGCTCTATTTAAGAGTGGAATCAATTGCTCGTCTAACTTACTTTCTGTCTTCTTCGTATATCTCGCTCCATATTTTATGAAGACCGATAAAATGGTCAAAGCGATAGAAACTATAATAATCGTTGTAAATACGTTCAGACCTACAATAACGAGCTTTGACGCTGCAATAGGCAACTGCAAAGGTGGCAGAGCAATTCTAATAAACCGAAGGATTATCAAAAGACTTAAATACCTTGCAATACGTCTGATAACTGTAGAGTCAATAATAGAAGAGGAAAAAAATCTAAACTCGGTAATTCTTTTTACAAGTGGGTTTAACAAGCGGGCTATGATCAGATATAAGATCAGTGCTGCAACGATGATTATCAATATCCCGGCATATTGCCAAAGGGCCAATCCTAAAATTTTCCGATGTGCACCTTTGGGTAATAAATTGAGCACCAAATCTGCACCAAAGGGATAGACTTCTTTATGTAATGCAGGTACAGCAGCTATAGATTCTGGAGAGTAATACCATTTACCTTCAATCTTTTCAACATAAATTTCAGGCAATTCTTCCGGAAATAAAGTGTAAAATGACTCCCGTGAGAGTGTATCTCCAATGTAATTAGAGTCTTGCGGAATAGATCGAATCTGCACATACAAACCTTTTCCATCCAATATTTGCTTCAATTGAATGGCCAACTTTTCTGCCCTGGAAGAATCCTCTACTCCAAAAAGCGTACGTGCCGACAAATCTGGTCTGTAAGTGGCTTCTTGTAAATAATGTAGATGGGTTAATACCGTGTTGTAAGGATCATCTAAGGTTATCCTTACAGTGTCAAATGTTTGAGAGTACGATAAAATGGGAAAACTCAAACAAAAGAAAAATACTATACGAGTAATGTTGTTCTTCATCTGTTTATAGGGTTGTTTAATTCAAACCTACTGCAAAACAATAAAACAACAGATGATTATGGAAGGAATCTTTAATAAATAATGATTAATTATATCGGCTTCTCAATTAAGATTAATTAAAACTGTTGTCTAAGGTCTAATGAAGCTTTCGCTTTAACCTTCGACTTTAGACCTTCGACCAACTTAATCCATCATAGGATCAGGATCCAGATCAGGACGCCCCTCCACTTTTATGGTCCAACCAGCAGCCTCCGTAATAAAAGCAATCAGGTCTATCATCTGATTACCTTGTGCTTTAGCCTCATCAAATAACTCGCTCTCTCTGGCTTTGGCTTCAATGTATTTCTTTGCATTCTCCTGAAGCTTATTGTAATCCTGCTCTGTAAAAGAGTTGAAAGTACCTTCTTTCAAATCATAATAATCCATATCGTGATCAATGGAAAGTATCTCGGCTTCGGGAAGTTGGCTTATGATGATAAGTTTTTCTTCTTCCCTGGCTTCTATTTTCATTTTCGATAGATCAAAACCTACTGATACCTTAGCTTTGACACGCATTAGTGCTTTTTTTCTGAATATCCCCCAGTCATATCCCCAGTAATCTTTGTAGTTGTACACCTCAGAAAAATAGCCTTCAACAGTAATCAATTTAGCTACTGTTTTAATCTTTTCTAAAAGAACGGTAGAGTTCTCCTCTATTTTTTCTTCAATCTTCAAGGTAAAATAGTATCTGGTGAGCAAGACTCCAAAACCAAATACCACAATAAAACCAAGTAGATAGAGCAGTCTTTTTAACATTATTCAGGTTTTTGCTATTGCAATTTAACGTTTTGCAGTGAGTTCATGCCTCAATCCCTTGTATTCTTTCAAAACTGCTTTTACAGAACCAACAGAAACCGGAGATTCGATCAGAAGGGGCAACTTGTTTTCATCCTTAGAAACCCAAACCTTCATCTGAGTACCTTCATTAAATACATTTCCGACTATGACTTCAGGGCTAAATTTATAAGTATCGAACTTACCCATTCCTTTGATTTTTTTCTTCGACTCTTCTCCAAGGTATTTTACTTTTAATGGCCAGGTTTCTTTATCCACAAAGACTTTAATTGGAATGCTGGAATTTTCGGTCATACCTTCAAAGTCTAAATTACGCGCAAAGTAAACAATAGAAAGGATGTCATGCATACAGCTTTCTATGTTGTAGGTAGTTGTTTCGGCACTATCTTTAGTTTTTCCTCTTAAAGAAGTAGCTGTATTGGTAGATTGATCGAAGGTAATTTTATCGTATAAAGTATATTTTCCTTCCTGAATGTCTCTGATAGAGGTTTGAGGCAACAAAGTTTCCTTATCAATATAAGAGTCATACTTATCACTTACTGTAAAAAACCACTCATAGTTTCTGTAAGTACGTCCATGGGCTGATACGTGGTATTGATCTCCTTCATCTTCCACTTTAAAAACCACCTCACCAGCGGATAACCACACGAAGTTCCAGTTGTAATATATTTTAAATACAAATTCCTCTCCTACAGCAAAGGATTTGTTTTCTATTTCGCATTGTTGTTCAATCGTATCCTTTACAAAAGGATTGTTGATTCTTTTGTTTTCATTTGCTGATGTGCCCAAAAAGACGGCAATTAATACAAGCAGCAAAGGCATCATTATTTTTTTCGATGGGATTGTCATAAGCTAAGATTTTAGTTCATTATTCATTTTTATCCGTAAAGGCATATTTTTCTGACTTAATTACCCCCTTATTGAGAATAAGTACCAATCCCCAAAACGCGGGTAATAATAAATTTATTATGAACAAGGTAAAGGTAGCAGCTAGAATACTGATGTCGTTGGCTCCAAATATCCCCCAAACTACCAAGGCTATCTGTCCTCTTGCCAATAAAGCTGAAATAGGTGGAAGTGGTACACTTGTTTGTATAAAAAAGATAGAAGCAATACCAGAAATAGCATCCAAAAGATGGAGCTGTATTCCATAGAATTGGAGCATGCAATAATATTGAAAACTATACACTGCATAACGAAGTGCTGCTATGCCGATTCCATTAAATAGCTTCTCTATTTCAACATTTGCTAACTTCCTTAAGTTCCTTCCTATTTTGCTGAAATACTTATTTTGCTCAAATTTAACATACAACCACTCCAAATGTCTGAGAAAAAATGGAAGCCCCAATAGGATTACGACAAAAGTGAAAGAAAGTGGGACCAAATAATAAATACCTGCGATGTCTTCAATCAAATATTTACTTCCAAAGTAAGTAAAGCCGATGATTCCAAAACTGATCAATACTATCCATTGGCAATAACTACCGGCTACACTCGCAAAAACAGTACTCCATCGATGAGATTCTTCTACCATCAATGCTCTGCCCCCATAATCACCTATGCGATTGGGGGTAAACATAGCCAAGGTCGTTCCAGCTAAAGTAGCCTTCAATGACTGCCTCACATCCAGTTCTTGCCATGCAAACTGTTTCCACTTCAAAGCCTCCAACAACCAATTAAGCGGCATAAGTAATAAACCAATGAACAACCAATGCCAACTTGCAAATTGCAATTGCAAAAAAAAGACATCAATGAGTTCATCCATATTTTCTCTTTTATTGACCTGCCAATAAATGGAAAGTAGAAGCAACAGGCTTATACCAATCTTTATACTTAAATCAAATTTTTTGTTTTTAAAAATCAAAATAGCATCTTTTTATCAACAAAAACTTTTAAAAAAAATTATTTTAGTCTAACTTTAATCAATACATGAAATCAATTGAAATTAACGTGGAAATATCAAGTTTTGAAGTTTAGATCTGTAAGTGTTTAGCTCTAACCCACTTCAGCCTACGGCGAAGTGAAGGAAATGTTTACACTTAACCGTAGTTGAGATAAAATATTTAAAAACCCCTAAACTTTTAATTTATCAATAAATGTCTAAGAAGAATACAAAACCAGCCAAAAGATACCTTGGAATTGATCCGGGCACTCAAATTATGGGCTATGCTATGATTGAAGTCCTCAATAACAAGGCTCAGCTACTAGAAATGGGGGTTATTCATTTAAGCTTATTTAGTGATCCGGCAGAGAAACTGAAAAAGATATTTGAACGCATCCATCATATCATTACAGAATACCAGCCTGACGAGATGGCTATTGAAGCTCCTTTCTATGGTAAAAACGCTCAAGCCATGTTAAAATTGGGTAGAGCCCAGGGAGTAGCGATGACTGCTGCCATTGTACGTGGTATTAATGTGACAGAATATGCTCCTCGAAAAATCAAACAATCCGTAACAGGCAATGGAAATGCCAGCAAAGAACAAGTTGCCGCCATACTACAACAAACCCTCAAGTTTGAACTAAATGATCATTACCTGGATGCTACAGATGCCTTGGGTGTAGCTCTTTGTCACCATTATCAATCTTCTTCAGCACTGGGGAATGTGTCAAAAAAAGGAGGCTGGGCTAGTTTTGTGAAGAATAATCCAGATAGAGTGAAAAAATAAGCTGACGTGTCAGCTCATTTTTTCTGCTATCATACCTGCTATTTCGATAAATTCTTCTTGTGATAATTCTACTCTCTTTTTTTCAAAACTCATATCCGCTATTTCATTAATAGGCACCAGGTGGACGTGAGCATGAGGTACTTCCAAACCTACTACAGCCACTCCAATGCGTTCACATGGAACAACTTCTTTGATAGCTGCAGCTATTTTTTTAGCAAATAAAAGAAGGCCGGAATATTCTTCATCACTCAGGTCAAAAATATAATCTACTTCTTTCTTTGGGATAACAAGTGTATGTCCTTTGGCTAGTGGTCTGATATCTAGAAAGGCATAGAAGTTTTCGGTTTCTGCAATTTTATAGGAAGGGATGTCTCCATTGACAATTTTAGAAAAAATAGTAGCCATATTTTTTTACCCTAATGTACAGCGGAGTCATAAAAAAGCAAAGCGGAAAAAGAGTGTATTCTCTTTTTCCGCTATAATTTTGAGTCATTTTCCTTCAACTAGACTGAGATATCTACAATTTCAAAGTTTAGATTTCCGCGAGGTGTTTCCACGACTGCAGCTTCACCTACTTTCTTACCCAGTAAGCCTTTCCCCATTGGAGAAGTTACAGAAATTTTCTTCGCTTTGAGGTCTGCTTCTGATTCAGATACCAATTGATAAGTTACCGTTTTTCCATTCTTGGTATTTTTAATGGTTACTTTAGCTAATACAGTAACTTTTGAAGTATCTATTTGGCTGATGTCCAAAATGCGTGCATTAGAAAGCTCTTTTTCTATCTCACTGATCTTCAACTCCAACATACCTTGCGCTTCTTTTGCAGCATCGTACTCGGCATTTTCCGACAAATCACCTTTCTCTCTGGCTTCTGCAATGGCTTTAGCTGCCTCCCTTCTACCGTCCGATTTAAGCTTATCCAACTCCGATATTAGGCGATCATAACCCTCTTTTGTTAAATAATTATAAGTTGCCATATCTTACAAATTTTATAAATAGTGATAGCGTCCTATCCAGCTGAGCTCATGCACTCAGCTAAGCAAAATCCAACTTGAAAAATTCCTTTGGAAAATCACCCTTTGGATAAGAGGCTTAAATGAATTTCTTGTTGAAGCAAATACAATTCAATTCTTCACAATCGAAATAATGTCAATAAAAAGCCAGAACAATTTTCGATTTGAATCGAATAGATTCATTAAAAAATAATTTAACTGGTTTTAGGAGCTACTAGAATTTAGTTATTGGTTAAATTTTCATAGCTTCTTAGATCTAATAAAAGGCAAGAACGTTCCCAAATTAAGCTTTGGAAACGCCCTTGCCTTTAAATATAGGACAAAATTAAAGATATTCGAACTTAAATTCAAGCTCTTTAGAGTAAAATATTTTTACTCTTTTTACCAATTTACAAGCTTATACGTAAGCCGATATTGTGTGTCCCTTGCCAAACTTTGGTATTTCTGTATGCATAGTCTAATGCTATCCTCGTATTCTTATTTTCTTTATTAATCGGAAATGCGATGGATGCACCTGCAGCTAATCCTGTGTAAATTGGCTCCTCGGTTTCATCTACATTCCCCAAATCTACTTTATAGGCACCTCTAAGCATAAACAGCTCGTTCAAGCTATATTCCACACCTGCTCCCAGTTGGTCCTGCGAAAAAGAATTAGAAGTAAAATTCCCTAAAACAGTCAACCGATGAATGTTAGCAAATAAGAAATCATAAGACATACCTATGTTCAGCATAGAAGGCAATTCGTAAGTAGCACTTCTCTGGTTTAAAGTCAATTCAAAGGATCCGTTATTTGGACTTGGGCTGGCAACACCCAGTCCTTCACCTGTGAATCTCATTGGAGATCCCACATTTCTCAATGAAATACCAAACTTGAAATTATCATTTTCTCCAGTCACATATTGAACACCTGCATCTATGGCAAAACCAAAAGCCGAGATATCTGAGATCGCTTCTGAAACCACCCTTAAAGCGATACCCACCGATACCTTATTCTCAAAAGTATGCCCATAACCAATTCCCAAATTGAAAAAGTTAGGTGAGAAGCTCGTTCCTGTTCCTTCAGGTTGGTCTACGGTGGTTATTTCAATATCACCAAAGTCTAAAGTCATCAAGCTAAAAGCTATAGCGCCTGATTTACCAACACGACTGGCCACACCCACTGAATTCATGCTTATATCTGTGCCTTGTAAGTAGTTGGCATAACTTACATTGGCTTCGAAGCTATTGATTCTAGATATACCTGCTACATTCAACCTCATCGCTTCCAAACCAACAATATTCGCCGTTGACATGGTATGCAAGCCGGCAGAACGAGCCCATGGATTCATTAACAATTCATATGCACCTGCCTCTCCCTGACGATCAGGATTTCCTGCCCAACAGAAAGTACCTACTAATAAGACCACAAGCAGTATGTAAAATTTCTTCATTATTGTTTTTTTTCTTGGTCTCTATAATTGAAGTTTTTATAAACCGGAAGCATCAAATTGTCTGTTTACACCAAACCATTTCAATGTCCTTGATCCCAACTCTCCTCCATCTATATGAATCAGATAAACACCACTCGCTACAGGAATTCCCCTGCTGTTATTTAAATCCCATTCTAAATCGGGGATGATCTGATTGCGTTTCAAGCCTCTATTTACCCCATCTGGGATGGATCCTATTTCGTCCCTTCTGTATTGTCTGATAAACTTACCATCCAAAGAATAAATAGTCACTGTACATTTGGCTGGCAAATTGGTGATCTTCACAATATTGCTAAACTGTGATTGTTCGTAAGCCGAAAATCCATAGTAAGGATTGGGTACGGCCTTAATCATATTCAAAGCACTCTCTTGTTCTACTTCTGATAATTCTTCGGCTTGTTTACCCTCTATCGAGAACCTATAAGCTGGATAGCCATTGAACTCTCCAGTACCTGTAGCTACAGAGAATGGATTGTTAACCCTTAGTTTTACGACTAGCTCTTCAGGGATAAGTCCATCTTCATAAGACAACATTTGTGTCCCTGCATTGGCAGTGATTAAACCAGCCCAAGTGATTTCTTTCACTGCATCTACTTTGAACAGGTCACTCAAATTGGAAGCAAAACGAGTTCTGAAAAAGGCACATTCATCATAAGGTGTCTTTGTTACATAAACGAAATGCTGACCACCTGCTATAAAATTGAATAAACTAACAAAGTTGCCCGTTGGCAAGAATTGCTGTGAAGATGGATTAAACATCATATCTCCACCAGTAGGAGGCCCAACAAAACCATCTGCTGCTAATGATCCATTATAAGTCGAGTTTTCACCAAAGAAAATATTTAGTCGCTCGCCGGTTTCTACATCTACAGCATAGCCTGGGAACCAGCCCATACCTGTACCTGGATCATCCGTATCCACATCCGGGAACCCATTCCCATCATTGTCAAACTTGGTTACATTTTCTTTGCTTCTCAAGTCAAAATGACGTCTGTTGCCTTCCGTTACAAAGCCGGACTGACTGTAGTATCGGTTTGAGGTCTCAACGATTACACAGCGACTCCATAAGTCTTTATTTGGAGTGAAAACGATGTCAACATTATTCAAATCTCCCAAGTTCATCCTGGTACGTACCAATTGACCACCACTTAGATTGGTCCATGCCGGAGTTATGTATTCGACACTCCTTTCTTGTTCTTCTCTTCTTCTCCAATTGGCCAAGTAGTACGGAATAAAGAAGCCCGGTCCAATATTGGTCAATTGTTGCTCCGGATCTAGAGGTGCATCCTCATCACCAGGGGAAGTAGCGGCATAATTAAATACCAGGTCACCAAAGCTAGTCGTACCAATAGGTGAATCATCAGGTATGCCCGATAGCCATGCAATAGGATCTGCATTGGCATATTCTTCTTCATAGCCTATGGCTCCATTGTTGTCTATCAACAGGGATTCCCCTACATCTTGAGTTTGCCCTACCGTAATACTAAAGCCAAATTCTTTAATGATTTGCTCGTTCAAACGATTGATTGTTGTTTCAGAAGCGATGACTGGTTGGCCTGGATCACTCAAGCTTACCAATTCCCACCTTACGTTATTGTCCAGTTGATCATTGGACATGTCTTCATCTACAAACCTCAATTCAAACTCACCATTTACTACATCCAACGGATTAAAAATATTCACTTTAATCGGCGCCTCACCCGGCTGATAGGTAATCGTCCCATCAAAAGAACCTTCAAAAATAGCTTGTCGGCTTTCATCAGTAATATCTACAAAATTTCCTCCTATACCAACACCATCTACTC
>JBCBCD010000125.1:0-11245 GCA_038530915.1 Bacteroidota bacterium | reverse complement strand
AAGTAAATAGGTATCTAAATAGACAGTGTACTAAATTTCCTATTCAATGAAAAACCTGTTTTTTACAATTATTGTTATCAGCTTTTTTTCATGTAATAAGCTTGAAAACCATGGAGCTGATTATATCCTTATTGATGCCAAAGTGAAAGTTTACCACAAGGATGGTACTCGCTCTTATAAAGATTATCAACCGTTTAGAACCAGAACGCTAGATTTATTGCCGGGGTATCAACCCAATGAAACGATACCTAAGTTAAATAAATATGGAGGCATCAATGAATCGAAGGAACACTCGACAGGTTTCTTTTATGTAAAGAAGATGAATGGGAGATGGTGGGGGATCGATCCTCTGGGTGGACGCTATATCAATATGGCTGTTAATAGTATTAATGTTGGGAAATCGGATCGTACCAAACAAGCCTTGGTGGAAAAGTTTGGAAATAAAGAATCATGGGCTAAGAAAACAGTTGACCTTATCAGAGATCATGGGTTCAACTGTGCAGGTTCGTGGTCAGATGTTGAAGCAATAAGAAGGTATAACGAAACTTCTAAAAGCCCCTTAGCATATACTGTCAACTGGAAGTTTATGAGTAGTTACGGAAAGTTACGTGGAGGTACTTTTCAGCAGCCAGGGCATACTGGATATCCAAAAGATGCCATATTTGTTTTCGATCCTGAATTCGAACTTTTTTGTGACGAACATGCCCAACAGTTAGTGGCTTTTAAGGATGATCCGAATCTATTCGGCCACTTCTCAGACAACGAAATGCCTTTCAAATTTAAAGCTATTGATAATTACCTTTCATTACCTGAGGAGGATCACGGGTATATAGCCGCAACAAGTTGGCTGGCTGAACAAGGAATTACAACAGCGCAAATTACAGATAAGCATAGAGAAAAATTTATGGCTTTTGTCGCGGATAGATATTTTTCAATTGTGGCAAAAGCGATTAAGAAATACGATCCCAACCACATGTACATAGGCGCGCGATTTTACAGTAAAGAAAAGAATTATGAAGCGTTTATGCGAACTGCTGGTAAACATCTTGATGTCATTTCAAACAATTACTACAACAAGTGGACGCCCGATTCAACGGATATGGTCAACTGGGCCAGTTGGACCAATAAACCATTCATTATAACCGAATACTATACCAAAGGAGAAGACTCGGGTATGGGAAATACAAGTGGTGCCGGTTGGATTGTAAGAACCCAAAAAGATCGCGGACTTTTCTACCAAAACTACAATCTGGCATTGCTTGAATCGAAGAATTGTGTGGGTTGGCACTACTTTAAATACCAGGATAATGATCCTACTGCTAAAGGGATTGATCCTTCAAACATTGATGCAAATAAAGGGATTGTCAATCATGAATTCGTTCCATGGACACCTATGTTGATGGAAATGAAAGAACTAAATTTCCAGGTTTACAGCCTGATAGACTATTTCGATGACAAATAAGGCTGATTTGCTATCAATTAATTGAGAAAACTTTAGACAACTTCATTAAAAACAGAAGTATATGAAAAGTAGATTAAGCAAAATGTTTTCAATAATTCAGTTGACAATTATACTCTTAGTCTTATTTGTAAGTTGCTCAGAAGAGCGCAAAGTGCAGAAAGATAAGCAGCCTAATGTGTTATTCATTTCGGTCGACGATTTAAATGATTGGATAGCACCATTGGGAGGCCACCCTCAGGCTATCACACCCAATTTAGACAAACTCAGCAAACAGGGAATATTATTTACAAATGCTCATGCTTCTCAGGCTGTGTGTACTGCTTCAAGAAACTCCCTGCTAAGTGGTATCCATCCTTCCTCATCAGGTTGGTATGCTTCTACTAAGGATTATGCCAAAAATTATGATACCGTAATGGCGAATCACATGATGCTCCCTGAATACTTCAAAGCAAACGGTTACAATACGTTTGCAACAGGTAAGGTTTTTCACAATGGCATAAGTGATTATAAGGATAAGACGGAGTCATTTTGGACTGAATCTTCTCCTTCATTCTGGAGCAATATGGAAGAGCATGTTAAGGCATCTGGTCGAGGATATCGTGGTTGGAAGTTTTATCCATTTACAAAAGATGGTGGACAACTGGTTCAGCTTTATGGGGAAGATACCATTGTGAATCATTACAAATCTGTTAACAGGTTCTACTCTTTGTGTGGTGGCCCCTTAGATGAAGACGATATTCCTAAAGGAGGCATGTATGACGAACAAATAGCAGACTGGGCAGTGAATAAAATCAATGAGTTAGATGAAGATCCGTTCTTCCTAGCCGTTGGGTTTTTGCGTCCACATGTACCCTATACAGCACCTAGAAAATATTTTGACAGGTACGACATTAATGATATAGAAATACCTGATCTGCCTAATGATGAAATGAATGATATACCTATGATGGGTAAATCTATTGCATACGGAAGTACTCCCAATGGAGGATGGTATGACGTGAATCGCAAAAAAGAAATTTTACCTGAATTGGTACATGCATATCTTGCTTGTGTGACTTTTGTTGACGATCAGATTGGTAAAGTACTGGACGCACTTGAAAGTAGTCCTCATGCTGATAATACTATTATAGTTTTGTGGTCTGACCATGGTCAGCACTTAGGTGAGAAACGCCATTTTAGAAAACAGGCCCTTTGGGAAGAATCCACCAAAGTTCCTCTACTTTTTAGCGTACCTACACAGAAAAATAAAGGAAAAAGAAGCAGCCAGGTAGTAAGCCTGCTAGATATTTATCCAACTCTTTTAGAGCTTTGCAATTTACCACCGGTAGAGCCCCTTCAGGGAAAAAGCTTAGTGCCTCTAATTAACGATCCAACAACGACCTGGGAAAGGCCGGTTCTGAGTACCTGGTACTATAAAAATCATTCGGTGCGAAGCAATAAGTGGAGATATATCCAGTACCGAGATGGAGGTGAAGAGTTATACAATCACCAAACTGATCCTGGGGAGCATAGAAATTTAGCAGGTGACCCACAATATGCTGATGTTATTGCTGAACACAAAAAATGGTTGCCTGTGTATGATGCACTTCCTGCAGGAAAAACAGCATGGAAAGCAGACAAACTAGACAGAAGAATAATGGAATGGGAAAAGAATGACTCCATTCCTCACTGGTTAAGGTGAAAACAGAAGAAACTAGGTATCAACTTTTTTAATATTAAGCGTAATATGATTGGCTGTCGAACCTCTGGGATGAGACAGCCACATCTTTATCCCCTAAAATCAACCTTTACATGAGTACCGTCACAATAAGGTTTATTGGCTGATTGACCACATCTGCAAAATGCAGTGGTTTGATTCTTCGTTTCTGTATTGCCATCCTTATCGGTGACTTTTAAGGTGCCATAGACGAGTAGAGGGCCATTTTCCAATACTTCAACTTTGGTTTCCATCGTCTCCGCTTCTAAATTTTCTTCCCCATTCATGTAGTAGCTTAAAGCACCGGAAGGGCATTTCATGATCTGGGCTTTGAGTTCTTCAGTAGTAGCATGATCAACATTGATCCAGGGTCTTGCCTTAGGATCATATACTTTAGGAAGTGTTTTGACACAAATTTCAGAGTGGATACATTTAGCAGGTTGCCATACTACGGTTAACTCACCGTTGGTGTATTCTTTTTTGATGTTTGCTGAAGACATGATTTTCTTTTTACAATGATTAATGTTGATGCTAATTAATTTATGAATTAATTAGCAATATTCAGCAAATAGGAAAAATTATTTAGATACTGATTTTGAAAAGAATAATAGTCTATTGTTTCGAACAATAAAACACCTCTTATATTTATATTCCCAAAAGGTTTGTAACGGTACATTTCAAAAAATAAAAATCTTCGCATGAAGTATCTAACAATCGTTTTAGTAATAGCATTTTCTTTCTTTTGCCACAAATGCTATAGTGCTGAAAACTCGCCCAAAGAAGTAACGAACATCCACTTAAAAGTCAATGGCTTATCCGATGAATGGGTGTATCTATATAACGTTCATGAAAATCAAAAATCAAGGCTTGATTCCACTCTAACTGACGGAGTAGGCAATGCTTATTTTAAAAGCAATGAATTATTACCACAAGGATATTATAGTATCATTTTGCCAGATAGTGTGGTTTTAGATCTATTGGTAGGTGAAGATCAGGTTTTTTCGCTCTCAACTAATTTAACAAACCCAATTGTTGATATGCAAGTGGAAGGGAGCCTGGAAAATGAATTGTTGTACAGTAATTTGAAATATGATCTTGCTTTGAGTGAGAGTTACCGGACTGAAATAGAGAAATTAAAGGCCAGCGGAACAGAAATTAGCAGTCAGTTTATAAACCAGTTCCGCAGTCGATTATTCGCAGAAAGAAATAGAGAAATGATCAGGCTTTGTGATGAGAATCCCAATACTTTATTTGCAAAATACTACAGGGCACAAGAACCGCCACAGGCTGTTTTGGGTAAGATAATGACGGATAAGTCTCTCAGCAAGGGAGAACGTACCTATTTGATGTTGGATCACTATTGGGATGGAGTAGATTTTAGTGACTCCAGACTTTTAAATACTCCGGTCATCTTTAACCGTTTGAGCAACTACTTCTATCAGTTTTCTCCCAATCAGACCTTTACTAAATTGAGGGCCATTGATGTATTGATGGAAAAAGTCGCTGATTATCCTGATTACTATAAATTCTTTGCTGTATGGATAGCAGAAGAGTACCAACCGGCTAAAGCAACTAAAATTGACGAAGAGGCACTTTATGTGCATATGGTTGATAATTATTTAAATGAGGAGCGTGCCTTTTGGGCCGATTCGCTACAGATTTATGCCTGGCAATATAGAGCCGGCGATAAAGCCAAAAGCTTAGTGGGTAAGAAAGGACAGAATATCGAAGCAAAAGACCCACAGGATAAGATGCAATCCCTATACGATATTGATGATCCATACATCGCCATCTTCTTTTACGATGCAACTTGTGAGCATTGTCAGGAGACAGCTCCAAAGTTGGCAACATTTTATCAGGAGTGGAAAGGCAAAGGCCTGGAAGTATATGCTGTTGTAATGAATACCCCCAAAGAAGAATGGAAAGCCTTTATCAAAGAAAGTGAAATGGAAGCAATGATCAATGTGACGGATGAAGACCATTCCGATACTATTTTTTCCAACTACTACATAATGGGTACTCCATACATTTACTTGCTTAATCCGGATAGGACGATTATTGCCAAAGACTTGTTGGTGGAAGAAATTGGTAGGTATATAACTTTGGATAAACAAAAGAGAGAATAACAGTTTAACAAATGATGAAGGCAAGAAAAAGTTGTATTTGCTATAAAAAGTCTGATCTGTTTTAGTAGTATAAACAACTTGTGTTGGTGAGGAAAAAAATGTTAAATTAGCTATGGCTTCTAAGAGGTTAAACAAACCACTGATTTTGTAAGCTTAACACCCTGAGGTTTGTTCCTTTTTCAGCTATTTACCGCTACTTGGATTTCAATACTTATTATTAAAATAGTTAAGTGAGTGTTATCAGAATCCTCATCAGCATACCGTTATTGCTCTTTTGTTGGTCCTTAAAACTCAATGGCCAAGCAGGTATTCAATATTGGAATACAAAAGATGGCTTGTCCAACAATACCATTTCAGAGGTACTACAAGACAAAAGTGGTTACATATGGATGGCTACCCAATATGGCCTCAATCGTTTTGATGGATATGAATTCAAACAAATTCGATATCGACCCAATGAGAAAGAAGGATTGACTACTAATTGGGTTCGTTCAATGACACAAGATAGTAGTGGGAATATATGGTTGGCCGCTGATTATGGAGGCATTCACGTACTTGACCCTATTACACAGAAAATATCACATTATCCATTGATAGAAAATGATGGTCGTGAAAGTACGAATGTCTTTAGTATACATTGTTCTCGAAATCAATCTGTCTGGGTTGGTTCACGAGAGGGTTTATTTCGTAAGCAACCCAAAGAGGCTCTATTTAAAGAAGTTGACTTTATTTTAAGCGAACAACAGGACTTATTGGATAAATCTTTTCTTCAGATTCAAGAAGGTAATGATGACTGCCTTTATTTGTTGACAAGCAGTAATATCTTTCAATTTGATATTGGATCTGAGACCTTTACCAATATTTATTCGCACAATCAAACTTTAAATCGGATTTACATTGATCGCAAAGGAATATTGTGGGGGCTAACCAATGAGCAGTTGATTCAGTTCAACACAATTGATGATAAATGGACAAGTAACGTATTTTATGAAGGCAACTTCAGGTTTGAAGAGCTTTTTTTTGATATCCCCATCTATGAAGACCACGCAAGCCAATTATGGATAGCTAATAATGAGGGGATACTCGTAATTGATAAAATTAGAAAAACAGAGAAAAAAATTACTAAAGAACAGCTGTTCCCAAGTGAAACAGAGCAAGCTAACATTTTGTGCTTTTTTGAAGATAAACATAAGAATATCTGGATGGGAACAAGCAATGGATTATTACTTCAATCTCCATTGAGTCAAAGATTTCAAGCACAGCAAAAGATCCCACACATTGCCCAGTTTAATAAAATTAGGGCCATTGAGCAAATAGGTGATTCATTGTTTGTTAGTAACTCAGATGGTATTTTTTTAATTGATGTGACTCAAAAAAATAAACTACCTAAGCAGGTTTTAGATGTATCAGTTCTTGATCTTTTATATACAAATGATGACTATCTCTATGCTGTAGGAAATAGTTTTTATCAAATCAACCTTTCAAATCTTAGCACTAAATCATTTGACCTGTCAGCACGTGCTTGGTCTTTGACAAAGGATCGAACCGGAAATGTATGGATATCGTCAGGAATAAATGGACTGTACCGTTTTAATCCTAAAAGCTTTGAAATCAAGAACTATGACAAAAACAATATTCCAACGCTGAAGAATAATTCTAGTATTAATTTATTATTTGACTCAAGAGATCGACTTTGGGTAAGCTCTTTACTTTCAGGAGTATATGTTTCAGAAGAGATCTCTAAGTTATTAGATAATGAGGTACCGGAATTTTTAAATATCAATTACAATGTCAACAATCACAATAGTCTATCCAATAGTCTGGCCACTTCTATGGTGGAGGATTTAAATGGTGATATATGGGTTGGAACAGATGGTGGTTTAAACCGAATAAGTGGGAAAGATTATTCCATCAAAAGATATCTACAAGAAGATGGATTAGAAGATGAAAAGATCATGGGCTTATTAATGGATAACACCGGAAATATATGGGGAAGTACCATTGGTCATGGCATTTTTAGGCTTAATCCTACAACTGAGAGATTTACTTTTTTTAATCGAGAAGACGGTTTAGTCAATGACAACTTTCTTTTTTTGACAGTTCACAAAAACAAAAAAGGCTTGTTATATTTTGGGTCACGCACACAGATGCAAGTCATCGACCCCAAAGAAATTGATGCCATCCCTAAAACTCCTACCCCTCTTATTTTTACGAAGTATATTATAGATAATGATTCATATAATTTATTGCAGGGAAGTAGAAAAAAAATTGAGTTACCCGCCAATAAACGACCGCTTGTTATCCAATACTCAACCCTCAACTTTTACCAGGCTGACCAAACAGAGTATTGGTATAAAATAGAGGAGTTACATGATGATTGGCAGCCTAATGGCAGGGAGAGAAACTTAACTTTTATGACTTTGCCACCAAATGAATATACATTGAAAATAAAAGCTGTGAATCCTGACCTCTTATTTGAGCAAGATACTATTCAGCTGACGATAAAAATTCAACCACCATGGTGGAAAACAACAGGCGCTTATTTCTTCTACGTATTTACATTTTTAGCTGTTGTATTCATTATATATCGCTTTAAACTCAAACAAAAACTCCAAGAAGCTGAAGCTAGGAGGTTGTACGAATTGGATCACCTGAAAACGCGCTTTTTTACCAATATTACTCACGAATTTCGCACTCCCTTAACCATAATTATAGGGATCAGTAAGCAGCTCAAAAAGAATTTTAGAAAAGACATTCATCAGAAAGCTACCCTTTTAGAAAGAAATGGACAGCAGTTACTCGACTTAGTCAACCAAATATTGGACTTGTCAAAATTAGAAGCAGGTAATTTATCGATTAAGATGCAGCATGGCGATTTACTGCTTTATCTCCGTTACCTCTTGGAGTCTTTTCAGTCTGTTGTGGTTGCCAAAAATATTCGACTTCACTTTTTGCCACAGATGCAAGCTCTTTGGATGGACTATGATGCAGAAAAAGTTAAATACATCATTGTTAACTTACTGTCTAATGCTATAAAACATACACCTAAGGGAGGAAATATTTACCTGAATGTTAGAGAGGAAAAGAAACAAGTCATTATTTCTTGTAAGGATACGGGTAAGGGGATATCGGAAGAAAATCTACCTTATATTTTTGATCGCTTTTATCAAGCGGATGATTCAAATGGAGGAACAGGGATTGGCTTATCTGTGGTTAAAGAATTAGTGCACCTTTTAGAAGGAACAATCAATGTAGAAAGTCAAGTGGGTAAAGGTACTACTTTTGAAATTTGGCTACCCATTACCTCTAAGTTTGAAAGTCAAAAGTACGAAATACCACATAACACAAAGGCCTTAGAACAGAAAATGGAATCTCCACAAGAACATATATTGCAGGATTCTGATGTTCCTCTATTACTAATAGTTGAAGACAATGTAGATGTTTGTAACTTTTTGATCGATAGCCTAAAAAATGATTATCGTTTAGAAGTTGCCAATGACGGGCAAGAAGGCATTGATAAAGCTCTAGAAAGTATTCCTGATGTAATTGTAAGTGATGTGATGATGCCTGAAAAAGACGGCTTTGAATTGTGCCAAATATTAAAAACAAATACAAGAACTAACCATATTCCCATCATACTACTTACGGCAAAAGCAGATCTGGACTCGCGTTTAGATGGACTCAAGCTAGGTGCAGATGCCTATATTTACAAGCCTTTTGAGGAAAAGGAATTGCACATTTGCATTCGAAAACTGCTGGAACTACGCAAAAAATTGCAAGAACGTTTTCAATCTCCTGATTTTTGGCAAAAACAAAACAACAAGGAGGAGGCTTTTCTAAAACAAGCTAAACAGCTTATTGAGTTACATATGGGGGATGCTAATTTTGGCATTCCACAACTTTGTAAAATGCTTGGTATTAGTCGACCTCATCTGCACCGTAAATTGAAAGCGCTAACCAATCAATCTACCTCCTTATTCATTAGGCATATACGGCTGCAAAAGGCTCGGCATCTATTACAAAGTTCAGATCTAAGTATCTCTGAAGTAGCATATGATGTTGGTTTTAAAGATCCTGCTTACTTTTCTAAGTGTTATGTTGAGCTGTTTCATGAAACTCCAAGTGAGACACGTAAGTAGTTGATCATGAGACAACTAACTCATCTTTTTTGATTTCTTGTAACAATAGTACAAATGCAATTTTAACCAGACAACAATACTACAAGTAATTGCAACATATTTCCATGTCCTCATGTGATCACCTACCTATCTTATCTCAAACTTAAGATGATGGATAAAATCCAGTCTAAATTAAATTCCTAATTAAACCAGTTTAAAATGAAAACAATCAATTTGAAAAGCATCTTAACCTTATTTTTTTTAGCAGGTCATTTTGTAGTACTCCTATCTCAACCAACTGGCCTCGGAACACAAAATGCTATTCAACCCTTTTATATAGGGGAAGATCAAGGAGCATTCTATTTTGCAAGAGAAGGAAATAAAATTCGCTTTGTAGGAGAAAATCCGGTTGCAGACTATTGCATAGTGTTTTGGGGCAAACAAGAAAATGATAAGATTAGTGGAAAATGGTGGTCATTGCCCAAGTATGGACAATCATCAAGAGGAACTTTGGAAGCTAAGCTTATTAAAGATAATGAAATCGTTATCACTGAAGAGACAGGAGGATTTCCAACTACTGCTTTGCGTCCTAGCGTACTCAATGCAAATATTCAAAGACAACTGACTTATGAGAAACTCCCCAAGTGGCCCAATAGAATTGTCAATTACAACAACTCTTTAAGTGGAGCCTTCAAAGCGGAAGGTAAGAAAATTGTTTGTTACACCAGACAAGTAGGAAATTTCGTTCGTATGTATTGTGAATCTGAAGCTTCTGGTAGTAATAAACCTTCTTTTTCTTATCTATTCCTTGGTCAAAGAGAAGGCAATAGAGTGGATGGTAAAGTATATGGACTACCCAAGGGTAAGCAAAGTGGAGTGGCAAACGCTACATTCTTCGTACAAGGAGAAAGTACACTGTCTTCATCAAGTAGCTTTAAGTTAGGCTCTGATACCTGGAAACGAAAAATTCCGGACTTTGGTAAACAAATTGATGAGTATGTAAACAGTAAACCAAATAATGAGGGCTTTCTGGAACCATATGCTTCTCCAGGTACATTTAATATCGGATCGAATCAAACCAGCCAAGGAGCAAAGTTTTGTGAAGAACGAGAGTGGGATTATAAGAAAAATATTAAAAGTAATACTGTATTAGAATTGACTGATCTGTTTCCGGGGCAGTTGATAAAGATCAACAGAGCACTTAAAGAAGGAAATCCTCAGACCATCGATCAGTTAGCTCGGGCTCCTCTTACCTATACAGTTTCTGGAAATGGACTACACTTTGAAGGTGGTGGCGCCTTCACCGTGAAAGACGTAAAGCGTTCTAATTATGCGACCAAATTGCAAAGAAAGTTAAACAATCAGATAAGGAAAAATGAATATCAACCAATACAAGGGGAAGCGGAAACTTATTCTTACTGGACCAAGAAACAATTTCTAATGGATATTGGAGTTAATTATAGTTCACTTTCAGCTTCAGTTTTAAACAATAGTGGCTTCGAAAAAGATGAGAATAACTACATTTTTAGTGCCTTTGTCAGAAATGCATATTATAAAGTTACAGTCGATGAAATAGAAAAACCTTCTGATCTTTTTACTCCTGAAGTAACGCTTTCTATGGTGGAAAATGTACATACCTCCCCAAACGTGCGTTTGGGGTATGTGAGTTCAGTAACGTATGGAGCATTAATGTTGCTTTCTTTCAAGGTGGAGAATAACAACAGTTTTGTGGACATTGAGTCCGCATTTAAAGCCATAGCTGGTGGAGGTCTTGTATCTGGAGATGTAAGGACGAAATACAACGAATTGCTTCAAAATGTGGAAATAACTTATAACTTATTTC
>JBCBCD010000124.1:0-11340 GCA_038530915.1 Bacteroidota bacterium | reverse complement strand
TCGAATTCACCTGTTTCGTGATATTTCTTGAAAACTGAACCATAGGTATCTACGCCCCAGATTTTAATATTTGGATTTTGTTCTTTCAAATACCTACCAGTACCTGAAATGGAACCGCCAGTTCCAACACCAACAATCAGATGGGTGATTTTACCATTGGTTTGTTCCCAGATTTCTGGTCCGGTAGATTCGTAATGAGCTTGTCTATTGGATAGGTTGTCATATTGGTTGAACCAAAAAGAATTTGGAATTTCTTCACTCAATTGTCTAGCCCTGGAATAATAAGAACGAGGATCATCAGGCTCAACATCAGTAGGACAGACTATCACTTCAGCACCTACTGCTTTTAGCAAGTCTATTTTAGATTTTGATTGTTTATCTGTTGTAGTAAAAATACATTTATATCCTTTTACTGCACCACCTAGTGCAAGTCCCATACCTGTATTTCCTGAAGTACATTCAATAATGGTACCACCGGGCTTTAACTTGCCACTGGCTTCAGCATCTTCCAACATCTTTAGAGCCATACGATCTTTGATAGATTGCCCTGGATTGAAGGTCTCCATTTTAATTAAAACGAGGGATGGAATGTCTTTTGTTATTTTGTTGAGTTTTACCAACGGAGTGTTACCTATGGTTTCCAAAATATTATTGTGGTAGGAATTGTTTTTTTTAGATCCGAATAAGCGTTTGAAAAGCATAGTCTATTGTTTGAATTTGGATTCAAATATGCGATATAAAATCAAAATATCTTTGAAAAGAAGGTATTAATTGAAAAAAGAATTGAGGGGCTTTTACTTAATGTACCTCAACTCAACAAAGAACCTGGGATCTTTCGCACCCAATAACTTAGCCATTACTTCCGGGACGACAACTTTTACATCATCACCATAAGCAGAATCTGGTATTCGATCTACAACTTTTGCATACATAACCCTTCTTTTCATGGGATTAGTGATCTCAATAATTGAACCTATTCTGGCAGTACGATGCAAAACAAGATATTCTGTATTATTAGAATTGCTGTCTTTCCAGAAAGCCACTCCATTATCTGAATTGAGTTTTTTTCCACTGCTTCGAGCTAAAAAGACCTTTCTTAGTTCATTGTTCTTTTTACTGATCATACCTCCCAAACCAGTTTGAAATTCCTCTGGGATTCCACCCAACTGCATCCAACCTACGTTGATCTTTTGACCTTCTTTTAAATCAATGGTGTTGAGCCCATTTCGCAACATCAAATCTTCAATTGGCATTTCATAGAAAACTTTACTCAGGCGATACATGGTTTCTCCCTTTTGAACAATATGGCAAACAGGGATGTAATCGTCGGGATTAAAACCAGGAGTAGGATAACGCAAAATAGCTCTTTTGGGTATGGGGATATTAATAAGTTGACCGGGTTGCATCAGTTGAGCTTCTAAGCCTGGATTATAGAAATACAACTCTTCAACGGATAGACCGAAGAATTTGGCCAAACTAAAAAGAGTATGCTGTGGCTGAATACTGTGTTGATATATTTTTTCATCTGCATAATTGCTTTTTATAAAAAGCGTATCACCAGGAAAAAGAAACTGACTACCAGGAGGTTGAAAGATGGTTTGAGTATTAACGGTATTTATAAAAACAATACTTAGGAACACCAAACAACTAATCTTTAAAAAATTTGATGGAAATTCTTTATCCTTATTCTTCATATGCTCTTTTTTGTCTATTCTATTTTGAGATGAAAAAAAGATAAATCGTTTTACATTTTTAGCTTTCAGAACAAAGCCAGAAAATATTGGTATTTTGCTTTGAACGCAAGGAAAATACAAATATTAGGTTTTTATTAAATATGGAGAAAAAAGTTCTTGCTATTATACCAGCTCGATATGCTTCTACGAGGTTTCCTGGTAAACCGTTGGTAAAAATTGGAGAAAAATCCATTATTCAGAGAGTTTACGAGCAAGCTAAAAAAGCAAAGCAGGTCGATGAGGTTATTGTGGCAACTGATGATGACAGGATTTACCAACATGTAAAAGAGTTTGAGGGTAATGTGACTATGACCAGTGAGGCACATAGCAGTGGAACGGATCGTTGTGCTGAAGTGGCTCAAAAATATCCATCCTATCAATGGGTAGTAAACATACAAGGAGATGAGCCATTTATCGCTCCACAACAAATAGACCTAGCTATAGAACCATTGATTAAAAATGAGAAAATAAAGATAGGCACATTGGCAAAGCCACTAAAGGATAAAACGCAATTGTTCAATCCCAATGTAGTAAAAGTGAATATGCGATTGGATAAAACAGCACTTTATTTTAGTCGACACCCCATTCCATTTTATCGGTCAAAAGAAAAGGAAAACTGGATGGAGTTGCATCAATACTATAAACATATAGGTATATACGCTTTTGATAGACTGACTTTGACTGAAATCGCTCAATTGCCACAAACACTTTTAGAGAAAGCAGAATCTCTTGAACAATTGAGGTGGTTAGAAAATGGATATGATATATTTGTAGGTATTACTGCCTTAGAAACAATAGGGGTTGATACACCAGAAGATTTACAAAAAGTAATCGAAGTATATGGAATTCAATAAAATGGCTAATAAACATTACAAAAGATGGTTGATACAAGCACCTGCTGGACTGACCATCATTGGTTTTGGCGCCTGCTTGATTGCTGAAGCTGCCATGTTAAAATACAGTGGTGCTGACACTTGGGATTGGGTCTTATACGGAACGGTGGCCTTAGTCGTTTTTAATTCAGGTTTATCTTTATTTGGAGATGCGATCATACATCGAATGAGGTATGAAAGAGATCATAGTAATGTCAATAAATAATTTTTTACTTAAAATTGGATTTTAACTAAAGATAGTTTTCAGCTAAAAATTTTACGATTGATCGTTTTTTTTTACATTACGTAATAAGTACACGAAGTCAAAAGAAATTTGAAAGACCAATTGAATACAATATGAATCAGATCCTAATTATTGGAGCCGGGAGATCAGCTACTAGTTTGATTTCCTATATGTTAAAACACTCAGAAGAACAAGGTTGGTACATCATTGTTGCCGATACTGATTTAGAATTAGCACAGAAAAAAATAGATGGACATCCTAACGGAAGGGCGGTATGGCTAGATGTGACGAAAGTGAATGATCGTAAAGATTTGATTGTGAGAGCTGCTCTTGTTATTTCTCTATTACCCGCACATTTGCACCTCGAAGTTGCTCATGATTGTATTCGACTCAATAAACATTTGATTACAGCTTCCTATGTTTCTAAAGAATTGTATCGTTTAGGTGATGAAGCCAGAGATCGAGAACTCATATTTATGGGGGAAATGGGACTGGACCCTGGAGTAGATCACATGTCTGCCATGAGGCATTTGAACAACATTAGAGAAAGAGGTGGGAAAGTACTTAAATTTAAATCACATACAGGTGGTTTGATTGCTCCTGAGTCAGATGACAATCCATGGCACTATAAGTTTACCTGGAATCCAAGGAATGTTGTCTTAGCAGGACAAGGGACGGCTCAATATCTCGATAGTGGCAAATTAAAATTCATTCCTTATTCTCGATTATTTGGCGAATATGAGATGATAAAAATACCTGGCTTTGGACCATTAGAAGCTTATCCTAATAGAGATTCACTATTGTATAGCGATATTTATGGCCTAAAAGATGTACCTACTATTTTAAGATCGACTTTAAGACATGTAGGCTTTTGTGATGCATGGAATGCCTTGATAAAAATAGGCTTAACAGACGGATCATTTCCAATACTCAAATCTGGTGATATCTCTTATCACGAATTAATGGATGGTTATACCCGTCCTTTGAATACAAGTGGTTCGGTAAAAGATCGCATAGCACTTTTACTCAACGAAGAGCCTAATTCTGAAGTAATGCATAAGTTGGAATGGTTAGGTCTTTTCCGTAAGAAAAAAATAAACTTACCTAATGCAACACCTGCATTAATCCTTGAACATCTGTTGAAGGAAAAATGGGCATTACAAGAAGACGATATAGATATGGTCATTATGCATCACGAATTTGAGTATGAGCTAGAAGGAAAAACCAAGCATTTAACTTCAACTTTGGTGATGAGGGGAGAAAATAGTCAAGAGACTGCAATGGCAAAGTTAGTGGGTATTCCACTTGGTATTTGTGCCAAGCTTTTGATGCAAGGTAAGATCAGTTCAAAGGGAGTGCAAATCCCTGTAATGAAGGAAGTCTATGAACCAGTTCTCAACGAATTAGAGGCTGACTATGGAGTAGTTTTTCAAGATCAGTTGATAGATATTGGGTGATAAAAAAATATTTAAAACTTGATGCTGAAAAGGCATTTCAGATTTTTCATTTACTAAGACAAGCAAGTTCTATTTTTATTGCCATTGCTTTACCTCATCTTGGATTGGGTAAAGCAATGATCGGTAATTATGAAATGTTGTGGTTTGTAGGCAATACACTCAGTTTTTTCTGGGTAGCAGGAGGTATACAAGCTTTATTGACATTTTACCCTGGCTTGGAAAACGATCAGAAAAAGCGCCTGCTTTTTGGTTTGTATGTCTTTTTTACACTTGCCAGTCTTGTGATCATTGGCATCCTTTGGAGTGGGAGGGGAGTACTGATTCCTTTTTTTACGAGTAATGATAAGCTAGCCTATTTGGGGATTTTTTTGGTTTTCATCCTCCTCAATTGGCCTACCTATTTGGTAGAAAACTTCCTATTACTAGAAAGAAAAACAAGAGGCATCATAGCATTTGCAGCACTTTCTTTTGTTGGGCAGTTTTTAGTTGTTGTCCTACCACTTTGGTTTGATCAATCGTTTGAATATAGTTTTTGGGGTTTGGTGGCTTTGGCAGGAGTGAAACACTTGTTTTTACTTATCTTTTTGGTTAGAAATGCCATCTTTAGTTTTCCTGCACAATTGGTGAAAAATTGGTTGTTCTTATCCATTCCACTCATGCTTTATGCTTTTTTGGGAAACTTACATCAGTTCTTCGATTTTTGGTTGGTGGGCTACTTTTATGATGGAGCACAGGAAAAGTTTGCAGAATTTAAATATGGTGCCAGAGAGTTACCATTGACTTTGGCATTGGCCAGTGCATTTGCAACAGCCATGCTGCCAAAAGTAACAGAAAACCTGGCTAGTTCATTAACGACTATCAAAGGAAGATCTCTGCGACTGATGCACATCCTTTTTCCAATCTCGATAGTGTTGATGTTGACAAGTAAATGGTTTTTTCCATGGGTTTTTAGTGAAGCCTTTGAAGAAAGTGTAGTGATTTTTAATATTTATCTTTTGATTGTTGTGAGTCGCCTCATTTTTTCCAGAACCCTTTTAATCGGACTGAAAGACAACAATACAGTATTGATCATCTCTGCCATTGAATTGGCCATTAATATTGGTTTAAGTGTATTATTGATCCACTATTTTGGTTTGGCAGGTGTAGCTATGGCCACTTTTATTGCTTACTCTTCCGAGGTCGTGATGATGGGCATTTATTTGTTCCGAAAATACAAGATTCGTTTTGTTGAGTATGTAAGTATCGGGTGGTATGTGGTGTATACTTTACTGATTTTTGGAGCGTTTCTAATTAGTCTTTATATATAGAGTTGATATTTTGTACCTAAATACACACTTGGGCAGAGTTTACAGTTCTGGGTGATACATATTTTGCCTCTAGCGAGGTATTACATTAATTTTTGTGAAAAACTTTCCTATTGCACTGCAGAAGAGTCCCATTACGTTTAAAATGCTTAACTATTAAACCCTACAGGGGCACAATATTGTCTAGAAAGCGTTTACATGCAATCGTAGCGTGCTGTTAGGTACGCAATGTAAACACTGCGGAATTAAAATCTTTTCACTGATTCAATAATATAAGGTGGCCTTTGCTTCAATTCAGTATAAATATTGCTGAGGTAAATCGACATGATGTACAAATTCAAGCAAGTAAAGGCAAAGAACACAGATAACATGATGACCAGAAAAGTCCAACCAGATTCAGCTTGTTGTGGATTACCCAAGATATCATAACCCAGGAATTTTACCATTAAAGCATTGATGGTCACTCCGATCATAAACAAAAAGGAGAACATGAATATCCATAAGAGGATGGCTCTCAAAAAAGAGGTAAAAGAAGTAATCGCCACTAAAGAAGTTTTAAATCTCTCTTTAAATCCTTCATTGCTGTCCCACTCCATGACTTTATCCAATGGTAAAGAGCTGGTATTGTATCCCACTATTGAATAAATGGGCTTCATATACCTCAGGTTTTCTCTCAGTTTTAAGATTGAGTTGAGTGCTCTTCTTGAAATGATTCTGGTGTTATAGGCGTATTCATCAATTTTCAAATCCGAGTAGGATTTCAAAATACCATAGAAGAATTTATAAAAGATTTTATATAAAAATGGGATACGCCTTTTTTTTGCACTTAGATAGACAATATCATAAGGTGTTCGCGCTTTTTTAAAGAGTTCTAATATCAATTCAGGTTGATCTTTGAACTCTAACTCAAAAATAATTGTATAATCTCCATTGGCACGATCCAATCCCGCAAGAAATGCATGATTAATGTTTGTACTAGATGCTAAATTTAGAAGGTAAATGTTTTTTTTAATACTTTCTTCAAGCATATTGATCTCATCCAGCAAGTCATTGCCAGGGTAATTTTTAATTAGGATAAATTCATAATCTGTAAAATGTTGGCTGACTAGTTGATAAGCATTCGATAAGAAAACATTCAAATTAGCTGTTTGTGAGGGATTGTGAATGACAATAACTATAGAAATAAATGTATTGTGCATGCCAAAGGGTTAATACTTGTAGAATGCCTCTTCAAGGATGCACTCTACTTATAAAGGTTAATAGAACCACATTTTTCGGGCCTAAAATTAGTAGAAAAAGGGATTTTTTAATATTTATTGCTAGAAATATAAATAATATGCTAAAAAATTGATTGTAAATATTTCGTCTTGCTTGAATATTTCCTATTTTGCAACTAATTTTCAGTACTTTACACATAGAATGCCACTTTCACCCCGTATTAAAGTTTTTCGATAACAACATTTTTACCGTTGTATACTATCGATAATACCAGATACACACATTATCCTATGATCTCTAATTAATAAGAAGATCACTTTTTGAAATTAGCTTGAGAGCGACTTATGTTAAAGAAATTTCCTTTTTACGAGCAGCACGATACAATGGATTGTGGCGCAACTTGTCTAAGGATGGTTGCTCGTTATTTTGGTCGTTATTATTCTCTGGAATATCTCCGGGAGTTGACCAATATTAACCGGCAGGGAGTATCCTTGTTAAGTATCTCAGATGCTGCTGAACATATTGGACTACAGTCACTTGCAGTTAAGACGACTTATTCTCGTCTTGCTAAAGATATACCTTTGCCATGTATTGCACATTGGGATCAAAATCACTTTGTTGTAATCTTTAAATCTTCTAAAAGACACGTCTGGATCGCCGATCCAAGAACTCGCAAACGCAAAATTACCAAAGCTGAGTTTGTCAAACATTGGAGCAGCCATTCTGAAAATGGTGAAGCTGTCGGTTTCTTATTGTTATTGGAAAAAACACCTGAGTTTCTTGAAAGAGAAGGAGAAGCGATTAGTAAGTCAGGTTTCAAATACATCTATTCTTATTTTAAAGGGTATAGAAATCTCCTGACTCAACTGGGTTTGGGTTTGTTGTTGGGCAGTATACTCCAACTGATATTCCCATTTTTGATTCAATCTCTGATTGATGTAGGGGTTTTTACATATAAACCACAGTTCATTCAGTTGATCATCATCGCCCAATTGGCCTTGTTCCTTACACAGGTAGCAGTTGAGCATTTTAGGGCATATATACTCTTGCACGTTGGTATCAGGGTAAATATTAGTCTGATTTCTGATTTCCTCATCAAGCTAACCAAATTACCGCTAAGATTCTTTGATAGTAAGATGACGGGAGATCTGATGCAACGCATAGCAGATCACGAAAGGGTACAGCGATTTCTGACTTCGACTACATTGGTGTCAATATTTTCAGGTTTCAATGTGATTGTATTTTCATTGGTGCTCTGGGTATGGAGTCCGGTTGTATTGGCTATATTTTTAGCCGGTACAGCACTCAACCTGCTTTGGATTTTCTTCTTTATGCGTAGACGTAGGGAATACGATTACAGTCGATTTGATCAGTCTGCTGAAAATCAGGGCAATTTGATTGAATTGATCAACGGTATGCAGGAAATCAAACTGCACAATGCAGAAAAACAAAAGCGCTGGCAGTGGGAGAGAATTCAGTCTAAATTATTTAGGACTGGGATCAAGTCGTTGCGCATGGAGCAAATACAACGCTCGGGAGCTGTGTTTTTTAATGAAACCAAGAATTTAGCCATCATATTTGTGGTAGCTACTGCTGTAATGGAAGGAAAAATGACAATTGGGGTACTTGTAGCTATTCAATATATCATTGGACAATTGAATGCTCCTATTAATCAATTTGTCAATTTCCTAAGATCCTGGCAGGAAGCTAAGATCAGTTTAGAGCGGATGAATGAAATCCACACCCGTGAAAATGAAGAAAATCTGGAAGACAAAATCACATTGTTACCAGAACTGGGAGATATCTCTATGGAGAAGGTCTATTTTCAATACAGTGGATCTCATTCACAAATGATACTTAAAAATATCAGCCTTGATTTCCCTAAATCTCAGGTTACGGCAATTGTGGGCTCAAGTGGCAGTGGTAAAACCACCTTACTAAAATTGTTGCTCAATTTCTATGCACCTACTTCGGGTACGATCAGAATTGGAGATGTGAATCTTAACAATATGCACAATAAGTTGTGGCGCGATAAATGTGGAGTGGTGATGCAAGATGGATACATTTTTTCTGATACAATAGCCAATAATATTGCTTTAGGCGATACCATTGTCGATAAAGCCAAATTACTTAAAGCAGTTAAGGTAGCTCGCATCCAGACCTTTATTGAATCACTGCCGCTTGGATACAATACCAAGATCGGACAAGAAGGGCTGGGCTTAAGCCAGGGGCAAAAACAAAGAATCCTTATTGCCAGAGCTGTATATAAAGATCCGGAATACATCTTTTTTGATGAAGCTACTGCCTCTCTGGACGCATTTAATGAAATGTTGATTATGGAAAACCTGGAAGAATTCTTCTCAGGTAAAACTGTAATTATTGTAGCCCATCGTCTGAGTACAGTTATGAATGCAGATAAGATTATTGTTTTGGAAAGCGGTGAGATTGTAGAGTATGGAACACACGAAGACCTGACAGAACGAAGAGGTGCTTACTACCATTTGGTGAAAAACCAATTGGAACTGGGGGCTTAATATTTAATATCAGATCGAAACAATAGACAAAGCATGCCGAGGACAACTCCTAATGACATAGAGTTAAAAAGTGAAGAGGTTCAGGAAATTCTAGGCACTCCACCTGGATGGATGGCCAGATGGGGAACTATATTCGCATGTTTAATCTTTTTGCTACTTGCCTGGGGAACTTACTGGATCAAATATCCTGATAAGATACAAGACATTAAGATAACCATTACTTCTTCTAATCCGCCTAAGTCTTTGTACAGCAAAGAAGCCGGAGCGATTATTGAAGACCTTTTGGTCACCAACTCTTCAGATATCAGAAAAAACGAAGTGCTGTTGGTTTTTGCCAGTAATGATAATGCTCGGTACAATGACGTAATGTCTTTATACGATGAAATTATAAGTATTAAGAATACAGATGTGAATACTTTAGCAAGGAGTATTTTTTCTGATGACCTTTTCTTAGGAGATCAAGATCTTTTTGAAGCTTATGACAACTTCAAAGAGACATTGGTTAAGTATCAAGCTGCTGCCAACCCGCAGGCGACCAGCCGATCAGAAGTACAAAGAATGATTAGTGAAGCCAGAGGGAAAATAAGAGAAAAAGAGCAACTCAAACTTAAATTGGCTCGGGATTTAGATATAGCTCATCAAAAGGTAAAATGGCATCAGACCAGATTAAAAGAAGGGAATATTCCAATTGAAGTCTTGCGGACTACTGAAGCAGAGAAAAATAGATTGGACCGAGAGCTTCAAGGAGTCATCACAGAGATAAGAGATGATGAATACCTGGTAAGAGCCCTTCAAGATCAACTTAATCAAGCCAGACAAAATAACGACTTGAGGATGAATCGAATGGGTAGTGAACTGGTAAGTCAGTTTACTTATTTAAAGAAAACCGTTGAAGACTGGCGTGAAAAATACCTTGTAATTTCTCCAATGGATGGCAGAGTCATTTACTCGGCTCCAAATCTTCATGAGAAAATGATCGTAGACCGGATTTCACCAGTCTTAATCGTTATACCTCCTGACAGTACAGAAACCATAGGTAAAATCAATTTAGCTGTGGATGGGTCTGGTAAGGTGCAACCCAAACAAAAAGTTATTGTGCGCCTCAAAAGCTATCCTTTTCCCGAATATGGTTCATTGGTGGGATTTGTGGATTGGAAAGGTTTGGCAGCAGACCAGGAGAAAGGAGAAATCCCCATCAGGGTTTCTTTTCCTGATGGACTGATTACGACAAGTGATGTGAAAATAGAAACCACACAAGAATTAGAAGGAGAAGCCACTATCATAACAGAAGACAAGCGGTTAATAGATTGGATAGTGGAAGGATTTAGAAAACAAATCATGTGATAAAAGAAAAAGGAAAGCCAAGCTTTCCTTTTTCTTTTTTAAGCTATAGGTGAATCACTTCATCATAAGCAGCAGCGGCTGCTTCCATCACCGCCTCACTCATAGTAGGGTGGGGGTGAACTGTTTTGATGATTTCGTGACCAGTTGTTTCAAGTTTTCTCGCAGCAATAACTTCTGCAATCATTTCAGTTACATTGTTTCCGATCATGTGAGCACCTAAGAATTCGCCGTACTTAGCGTCAAAAATCACTTTTACAAAGCCATTCTTAGCTCCGGCTGCACTTGCTTTTCCGGATGCAGAAAATGGAAACTTACCCACCTTTATTTCATACCCAGCCTCTTTTGCAGCTTCTTCGGTATAACCTACTGAAGCTACCTCAGGAACGCAATATGTACAAGAAGGAATATTGTTGTAATCTAAAGCATGAGGATTAAGGCCCGCAATCTTTTCAACACAAATAATACCTTCTGCGCTGGCAACGTGAGCCAGAGCAGGTCCGCTGATCACATCGCCAATAGCATAGATTCCAGGTACATTGGTATTGTAATATTCATCTACTTTGATGAGTCCTCTTTCTGTTTGGATGCCTAATGCTTCCAAACCGATGTTTTCTGTATTTGCCATTACACCCAC
>JBCBCD010000123.1:0-11346 GCA_038530915.1 Bacteroidota bacterium | reverse complement strand
AAAAAGTATTTATCGCTTGAGATCTGTACATGCAGCAAAAGCAACTTACTTTTTGTAAAAAAATAATAATGAGAAAAATAATAGTTACTTCACTCATTTTGAGTTTTTGTTTTCAAATTTATGCTATAGATCCTTTGAAAAAAATCAAAAAGGTAGCTGATAAAATTATAGAACAAACTCAATTTGATTTTCAACTGGAATTGGCTTCGACCAATCAGTACTTTGATTTTATCGAAGTGCTCAACTTTGGCCAGACCTTTGGTGATCAATCGGCGATAGCTTTTGCTTATACTGAAATTAAATCTCCTGTAGCTCAAAAAATAGCTATTCAGTTGAGCCATAGTGATGGCTTAATGGTAATGTTAAATGGCGAAATAGTCTATGAAAAAACAGGTGAAAGAGCTGCAAAAGTGGTTCGTGGTGAACGCGCCATGGAATTTGATTTTGAATTTCCCATTCAACTTAAGAAGGGTACCAATAGTTTATTGATCAAATCTCAAAATGACGGAGAAGGAGAATGGGCCGTTTTCCTACAACCTTCCGGTTCATTGGTTTTTGATGAAAGAGGTACTGAAAACAAACCACTGATTGGTTTTAGAGGTCATCCACTTATAACACAACCTGTAGCTGAATTATCAAACTGGTTGATGTTAGGATCATTTAAAGGAGGAGATCTGGTACAGGAAATCGGTCCTGAAAACGATGGCTTAAAAGTAGGCAAGGTGTATGAAGAGAATGGCAAAACCTTCAGTTGGACACTTCCTAAACTCAATCTATTGGGCAATGTGATGAATAGGCATCCTTTGTGGGGAGGGTATCTCAATTATAATTATCATACCGGTGGTGTTGCTTGGGCCATGATGCATTTGGGAGAGATAACAAAAGAATCACGTTATGATGAGTATGCCAAAAAATACACTGATTTTCATTTGAATACCAAGCCTTTTGTCAAACATCAGGTATATGATTTGTATGGATTCAGGTCTGCTAATCATCATTTGTTTGAAACGCCTTTATTGGATTTTACCTTGGCACCTTCTCTGCCTTACATTTATCGGTTGTTGCGGAACAAAGATTTTGATAATAGAAAAGCATACGAAACTTGGGTCAAAAGAATGAATGAGTATGCGATCAAAGAACAAATTAGAAGCCCGGAAGGTCATTTCTGGCGCTATACACCAAAAGAGTATACTACATGGACGGATGATATGTTTATGGGGTTACCCTATCTAATGCATATGGCAGAACTTACGACGGATAAAAAACTGAAAAAGCAGCTTTATGATGATGCCTCCAGTCAGGTTTTTGCTTTCAATGATCAAACCTGGAACGAACAAGATCAGCTTTATCAGCATGCCCAATATTCAGAAGAACCAGTGAAAATGCCTTATTGGACAAGAGCCAATGGATGGGGAATTTGGGCCACTACAGAAGTACTACTGAGATTACCAAAAGAGCATAAAAATTACAAGAAAATACTCAATCACTTTCAACAACATGTAGCATCCGTTGTGAAATACCAAAACGAAAGAGGATTCTGGTACAATGTGATTGATCAGCCTGAATCCAATGATGAAACTTCAGGTACAGCCATTTTGATCCTTGCCATTGCGAGAGGACTGAATGAAGGTTGGTTGGATGATAAATACAGAACGAATGCCATCAAAGGATGGGAAGCCTTGGAGTCGATTATTGAAGAAGATGGAACCGTACATGGCATTTGTATGGGTACTATGTGTAGTCAGGATTTAGATTATTACTACAATCGTCCCATCCTAGATGATGATTCACATGGAATTCTTGGGTTAATCTTTGCCGGTATTGAAATGGAAAGGCTAGTCAAATCTTCAAAATAATTATAGCTAACAAAGGAGGATAGCTTAATAATTAATAGCTACATTTTTACTTAAAAATAAACGATGAAAATATTCAGCAATTTACTGATACTGTTTTTTGTACATTCTTTCCTACTTACCGCTTGGACTCAATCTCCTTTTCGGGACATTGATGATAATTTATTGGCTAGAGGACAAAGCTTTAATTTTTGGGAAGTTTCTAATATAAACTATGATCAGACCTATTATGTAGATCAAAATCACCCCAGAGCTTCAGATGATAATCCGGGTACAGAGGCCAGACCTTTTAAAACTATTGCCAAAGCAGTGGATTTACTTCAAGCAGGTGAAAGAGTAATTATTAAAGCAGGTACTTATCGCGAAAGTATTGCACCCAAAAGAGGCGGAACGTCGCCCAATAAACTCATTACATATGAAGCTTATCCTGGGCATAAAGTGATTGTTAAAGGATCTATAGGCGTCAATCCTAATCGTTTTGAGCAAAAAGGAGGCTGGCAATATGGGTTTAAACCTGTTTATGATGAAGAGACGGATGTATGGTTATATGGCTTAAAGTCAGGCGATAAAAAGCCGTTACCGGTTTGGCAGTTTACATTACAACCAGAGGAACTTCAGGGGTATAATCCTTTTGCAATGGTTAATATGTTGCATGATCGTACCTATCTTCAATACCAACAAGTTAAAATGAAAGGTCATTTTAGACGTCGTGGTTTGATCTTCCTAAATGGAGATACTCTTGAGCAGGTATCTACACCAGTTGAAATGGCTGCTAAGATTAACGGAGCCTATTGGGTAGAGCATAATGGATTGACCGTACACGTAAGATTTCCTAATGATACCAAGCCTTCTGATTATACAATAGAAGCAACGGTGAAAGAGCAATTATTTGCTCCTAAGGAGTATGGCTTAGCTTATATAAAAATAAAAGGAATCGTTTTTCAACATACCGGTAATGGATTTCCGGTACCTCAACGGGGTATGATCTCTGCCAATCGGGGCAATCATTGGATTATTGAAGATTGTACATTAGAATGGGCCAACTCTTTAGGGATGGATTTGGGCAATGAATCCTGGCACACTATTGATCAGGTCGGTCTCGGGAATCACATCATTAGAAGGAATATATTTCGCAATTGTGGTTTATCTGGACTGCAAGCGATGAGGGCACATGAGTTATTGGTTGAAGATAATCTCTTTGAACATATTGGCTGGCATGATGCTGAACATGGTTGGGAAGCTGGTGGCATTAAGTTTCATCAGGCTAGAAATTGCCTGATCAGAAGGAACGTATTTCGCAACATTACTTTCGCACCGGGAATTTGGCTGGACTATTTAAGTACAGACAATTGTAGGATAACAAAGAATGTTTTTTCAGGTATTACTACTGCAAGAGGTTGTATCTATTTGGAGGTGAGTAGAAAACAATGTCTGTTAGACCATAATGTGTTTCATGATACTCACAGTCAATATTGGATTAGTGGTGATTATGGAGCAGGTGGGTCAGCATTATATACCGATGGAACAGACAGCATTCGGTTTGAAAACAACTTAATACTGAAAATAGAAAATTCGGGTTATGGCTCTTATCTGAATGCCAATCGTTTGGTACAGGGTAGAGGAGGAATTACGCGTTATCATACCATTCGCAACAATATTTTTATCGATTGTAAAAAGTATTGTGTGGACCTACCCAATGATGACAACATACTGGAAAATAACATTTATAGCTTCTCAAGGCCGGGTTATCTAAGAATGGCTGGGCCTCCAGAGTTGTTTTTAGATTTAAAAGCATGGCAGCAATTGTATGACTGGGATAAAAACAGCAGGGCTGATATTAGAATCAAAGGAGAGTTAAATACCGATCAACTTACATTGACACTAAAGATGGATGATGCACATGTCAAGCATTTAAATGGAATTGGGCCATTTAAAGATTATAAGGAAGTAAATGCAATGGCAATTGATCCAAGAATATTAGAAGCGCAAAATAAATGATGATTCGGTTATATAGTTATTGGTTGTTACTGATTTGCATTTTGGTTTTATCAAATTGTAAGAAGAATTTAGATCCAGTGGATTTTAATAACGGTTTTGATGAGCGGGCCAGCTTTTATTGAGCACTAGTTAATTAAGGTGCTCAGGCTTTTTACTTCCTTCAAAATGGCTTCCTCAAAATAGTCTTGCTTTTTAAACTCAATATCTTCTCCTTCCCAGCCGGAAAGAAAATAAAAATGATATTCATTCTTAACGGGTTTTAGGTAAGCCAATTTTGTACTGGTTACCCCTTCGCCTTGTGTGGGGGCATCACCATATCCTATGATGTTTTGACTTTCAGAAAAGAAGGACATTCCCAGATAATCGTTGTTTTCACCTTGCTTACCGTGTGTATATAAAATGGAATAACCATCTGACTTAAGTGCTTTTACATTTGGAGATTTCAAAGTGACAATACCACTTACGAGAGTATCAGTCGGAGAAGCTCCGGTAAGTTTTACCTTGCTTTCATACCAACGTTTTCCGGCATAAATACTAATGATTTCTTCCAATCCATATTTTTGTCCGGCTATATCCCAGCCGGTATAAGTCAATTTGAAAGAAGTCATTAGAGGACCATTTTCCAGTATTTCGAAACTAGAAGTCTCAGTCACTCCCAAACGATAGATGGAATCATTTTTCATCAGTGCAAGAGCCCCGGCTCCCAGCGAAGTACCTACTTTCAATACATCCATCCCCCACTCTTGTAGCGTATGGTAATCTTCATTGTAACCAATCTTCTCTGCACGAATATCTGGTTTGGCTTTACCAAAAATATCTTTCCCATTTCGCGCATCAAAGTAACTCCTAAATGCGATGATGTCACTTTCCCAAACCGGACCTTCAGATTGATAGCGAAGAGGATAGTCCATGGGTTTATGCTCAGCAGGTTGGTCGTGTTTGCTAACTGCAGTAAATTCATTATTTCTTGCTTCGCTATATCCAAGGTAAACATTGGTGCGTTTTTTAAATTCAGGATATTCAGCTGTAGGTATCCACTCATAAGTAAGATTGATCTCTTCATTGGCCTCTAAATCCATCAACGCGATTAACTCGTCCCAATTGCCATCTTTATTGGTATCTACGATTTGAGTGGCAAGTGTTTGGCCATCTTTTATAAGGATGGGGTATTCTCCTGATTTTCCACCTTCAAAGGCATTGGAGGAGAGGGTGATGATTTTACCTTCTAAAGCAGTATCAGACGGATTTTGTATGCTTAAGAGAAATTCCTCCTGACATGCACTTAAAAAGCCAAACAGAGCAAGGACTAGGGATAAACGTAAAATATTCATGATGAGGTAATGTATTAATAATTGAAATTTGGATTTATTTTATAAGGAACTTTAATGTAATGTTGTCCCATTTTATATCATCGGTCCATGAAGGGTAAGCATTGGTTTCCTGATAAAAGGCAGCAATAGGATTGGTGTTAGAAGGTGTATTCACATGTTTTGAGAAAAGTCCTCCGGGAAGCTTTTGGATATTTCCTAGAGAACCTATGATTAGCATTATAAATAATAATTCAAAAGTTTTCATCAATAAATAACAGTTAGTTTTCTATTGATGAAGTTATTTGATGAGTTCTGTTTTTAGGTGTAGATATGTTTCTTTTATGGGGATAATAATCCCAATGGGCATCATTCATCATTCATTGTTCATCTTTCATCACATCTATCTCACTGGACTCAATGTAAAGCTGTAATGGAATGACTCTGGTTGAATCCTATAGGGCTCATGTGGTCTGGCTTTGGATGACCAACTGTTATCACCTCCTACACCCATTTGTACGCCATCAATGTTAAGTGTTATGAAATCTCTTACCTCTAATTCATAATCGTGTTTTGCATTTTCAAGGTCTTGCTGCGAATAAGGCCATGCACTCATACTGAGTGGCGTGTTGACGGCATTGATTGTTATGCCTCGCCCATTATCATCTTTTAGTTGTAGCCATTTGATGCCAGTGCGGTTGTTGCTTTCTTGTGGCATGATGTAATGGAAAAAGTCATCAGTTACGTGTATATCATACTTGCCAAAGGCAGCACTGTGTTTGCGATCAGAATAATTTTCATGCGGACCACGACCAAACCAGCTCATATTTTGAAAGCGATCGACTATGGCAGTTTGTAAACCAATACGAGCTATTTCAGATAGGCCACCAGCAGGATTTAAAGTGAAATCAACTGTGATAGAACCATCCGGATTTATTTGATATACCAACAATACCTCAGACTTGTTTTTTAGCAAATGCCTGCTTTGAACACGTACGGTTTGCTGTGCATTTTCATAGAAAAATGAAGTGAGTACCACATCTTCTAACGCATTTTCCCAAACAGCATATTTGTTCTGAATTTGGTGACCACGACTGTCATTATCAGTCAATGCACGCCAGAAGTTGGGTAGTAAAGGAGCTTTTAAGATGTCTTTGCCTTGTTGCTTAATGGTTGTGAGCCAGCCCGTTTCCCTATCAAAAGTATATTCAACATTTGCCCCTTTAACTATGAGCTTATCTAAGCCATCAGTCACTACAATACTTCCTGAAGCACCGGGTGTATTGGCATGGTTGTAATAGTTAGGATTGCCAATTTCGAATTGTCCCCAGGCAACTATATGTCCTTTTTTTGCCCAGCTCTCATCTTGTTTCAATGAAAAATTAAGGGTGAGGTAATAGCTTAGACCCGGTTTAAAATTAATGGCAGGCATATCGAAAATATATCTGGATGTTTTTCCGGCTACCAAGTTTAAGTCTTCCAGTTTGCCTTCTTTAACGGTTTCCCCCTCTTCTGTGATGGTATAGCTAAACTCTAAATTTTTAAGATTGGTGAAACTGTGCCAATTAGTAATATCATAATGAAATGGCTTGGGACGCCATGGATCAACATATGCCTTTAAACTAATAGGTTGATAGATCTTTTTTACCTCCCAAGTAGCAGGTTTGGGGGTTTGATCGGCATTGATGATGCCATTTAGACAAAAATTATTATCGTGTTTGCTTTCACCAAAATCACCACCATAAGCATATACTTCTCGACCATCATCCAGCTTTTTAATGATTCCCTGATCGATCCAATCCCAGATGAAGGCACCAATTAATCGTTTTTCTCTTCTAATGGCTTCCCAAAACTCATCTAAATTACCGGTACTATTTCCCATGCTATGGGCATATTCACACCAAACTACGGGACGTCCATCTTCATTTTGTCTGGCCATTGTGACCATGTCTTCTATAGTGGCATACATTCGACTTCTTACATCTACCCATGAAGGATCTTTTGCCGTTCTCACTTTTAAGTCACTTTGAGCGCCTTCATAATGTACCGGACGGGTAGGATCAAACTCGTGTAGGTATTGGGCCATAGCTGCGTGATTGGGTCCCATCCCTGATTCATTACCCAAAGACCAAAAAAGGATAGATGGGTGATTTTTATCTCGCTCGGCCATCCTTAATGCACGTTCTACATGTGGCGTCATCCAACGTTGATTATTGGAAAGCAAAGAACCCACACCATGCGTTTCGAGATTGGCTTCGTCCATTACATAGATGCCATATTTATCACATAAACTGTAAAAGTAAGGATCGTTTGGATAGTGCGATGTACGCACGGCATTGACATTGAATTGCTTCATCAACAATACATCCTTTTCCATAGATTTGCGAGTCACCGTTTTTCCCAGGCGCATATGATGATCATGGCGATTGACTCCATAAAGAAGCACAGATTGACCATTGACCAATAACTGACCATCTTTAATTTCAATTTCTCTAAAGCCTATTTGAGTACTTCTATACTCTTTTGCTGTCCCTTTATCATCTATTAAGCTTAGCACCAAAGTGTATAAGTTAGGAGATTCAGCAGACCATTTTTCGGGATTGGAAATGGGGGCTTGCATGATGGGAAAAGGAACATGTCCTAAACGTGGAAGCCTCTCATTGATCAAGTCTTCAACTGAAAGTGAAATTGCTTTGGGAAGCACTGTATTGTTGTTTGCATCATACAGCTGGGCTTCAATGTTCCAACCTTTTATTGCTGTCTTATCGTACATCTTTACTTCAGGACGAATTTGCAACTGAGCATCTTCATAGTTTTCATCCAAATCAGTACGAACTGCAAAATCATATAAATGAACTTTTGGTGAGGCGGTGACAAAAACCTCTCTATGTAGACCACTCATTCGCCAGTGATCCTGGTCTTCTAAATAACTACCATCAGACCATCGGTATACTTTAACGGCAATGGTGTTTTCTCCTTCTTCAAGCAGAGGAGTGATGTCAAATTCAGATGGTAGGCGACTATCTTCACTATATCCGACCAGCTGACCATTCAACCATACGTAGAAAGCAGAACTTCCTCCACCAAACTGTAGAGTGATTTGCATATCCTTCCAGTTTGCCGGGATTGTAAATGTTTTTACATACAAGCCTACCGGATTGTCATCGGCAGGAGGATAAGGAGGATTAACCGGGTCGAAAGGATAGTTGATATTTTTATAAATGGGAATACCATAGCCTTGCATTTCCCAATTCGAAGGTACTGGAATGGTTTCCCACTTTAATTTTTTGAAGTCTTTTTTATAAAAATCTTGATCTTCCTGCCCTGCAACGGCTACCCACTGAAACTTCCAATCTCCATTTAAAGAGAGCTTTCTGTCAGAACGATCCGATTCAAGTTGTAAGGCATCTTCCAAAGTTGAAAAGGAAACGGAAGTAGCTCGTGCTGGTAAGCGATTGATTTGAGTAATTTCTGGACTTTGCCAAGGCTGGTCGTTTTGAGCATACATCCAGATGGGTAAAAATACAATTAGAAGGATTCGTTTCATCTTCATTTTATTTTAATAAATCTGAGACTATAAATAGGATGCTTGTTACCAATGAAATGGAAAAGATACATTCCTGCTGGAAAATCATCTAAATTAATTTTTGTATGCCCTGCTTTTAGTTGGCCCGAATCTACACTATTTCCCCTAAGATCAGTAATCCGAAATTCAGTATAATTATTGTCGTATCTTTCAACCCATAGCTGACTATTTGCAGGGTTAGGGAAAACAATCGGATTGACGAGTTCAGAAATATCTTCGCTACTAGTTGTTTGTTGGGCACCAATCACAATGCTATTGGTCGTATTCGTTTTAGCAAAATTGATGGTTCTAACATATTCCTGTCCCTCATGCTGAATCGTCAACTCATAGTCGCCATAATAACCATTGAATGCAAGTTTCCCTTCATCATCGCTATTGCTTTGGAGCTGTGTAGTCCATACTTCTTTAATTAAGTGTCGCATGGTGTCAGCGGCTTCTCGTTTTATACGTCCGGGATTGTAGATGCTTTCTACGGTATTACTGTAACCTGTAATCAAAGTCCAAAGGTAAAGACCTTCTACTGCCGGATGAGAAAAAACAGTACGCATGACAATACCGTAATCTCTTGCCTGCTCAGCTTGGCTATGCCCGTTTACACCTACATTTTGGTCAAACTCCGTTAATTTCAAAGGTAAACCAAATTGAGAAAGATAGTCGAGTTTATATTTAATTTGTTTCCAATTAGCAGGTTTGTTGAGGTGGGCCTGTAGGCCTAAGCCATCCAAAGGCGTCCCCATATCTAACAAGCGCTGCACAAAATTTTTATAACGCACATGTTCCCAAAGATCGATATTCCCCCATTCATTGACATATAACTTTGCATCCGGATCGGTTTTTCTTGCGGTTTTATAAATCCAGGCGTAAATCGTATCGGTATATAGATCCTCCAGATAAGGGTTGTGAAAAGGCTCATTGACGACATCGTATTCTTTTATCAACCCTTTAAAATGAGTCATATCTCTTACAATACGGTTTCTTATGAAATCTTGTTTCCTTTGAAGGTTGGTAACATTGTTTAACCAAGCAGGTTGTAGACGGGTACTTCTTCTGGGCCAGAAAAGCGTATGACCACGCATGAATATATTATTTTCGGCTGCCCAGTCTGCGAATATCCTGACTTTGTTGAAGATCACATTGCCTGGCTGGGGTTCTATCCTATGCCACTTGAAGTCATCTTCATTCACTATACTGTTAAACATATCTAGTATGATATCTCTTTCCCAGATTTTGGAGCTGGAAAAAAAGTTAGATGGACTGGCAGAGGCCACAGCAGTTCCCCATTGAAAATTATGACAAAGGTGTTGAACATCAATGGATGCATTGGTAATCGGATTTCCAAGACTATCAGTGATAGAAACCGTAAAATCGCCTTTTCTCAAAGTGTCAATACGAGCTTGACTATTGGCGTACCAACCCTTATTTTCTGCAAGACTACCAACTTTTTCAAGGTTGATCTCATCAATCAGATAAGAACCTGTTTTTTCGCCTACTCTTACGACCAGTTGAACATCCTCTGTGCTCTCATGTACAGGAATCTCTGCGGAATATTCCTGCCATTCATTAGTGAGATCAAAATTAATCAACTCATGATCTGCCATATTGAGTTTCCAAAAGCAATCTGCAATGTCAATACAGTTTTCATCTTCAGTTCTGTGGCTTGCCAAACCAATGCGTAAAATAGGTTTGTTAACATCAATGGCTTTGGCCCAAAATCGAATGCGAAGTAGATCGTCTTCATTGACCTTAAATCCGTCCTGCTTAATTCTTACATTAAAAAACTTAAAGGTCCAGTAAGCCTCTCCAATATCGATGACATCAATCTTTGCTGCCTTTTGCCCTACAGCTGCATCTTCATTTATTATGGAGAAATGACCGAGATAGCCCATATTCGTATTGTGCCAATAATCCCAATGGCTTGTATTTTCCTCAAAGCCTCCATTTTGAATAAGCGACTGGCCTGCGCACAGACCAGCCATAAGACCCAAATGGCATATTAGAAATGCTTCTTTAATTTTCATAGGTATTGATTAGGTATTTGTTAGGAATCGTTTTTGCAAATTCATAAAACACAAGTGCCAACTGCTGGTCCAATTGATCAGTGACCGTAACCAAACCTACCGGTTGATTTTCTCCCCCATCGCTTCTTCCGGCAATTTCTTGATCTACATACTGATACCAGTGCGATCCAACGGCATAGGGGTAACTGATCCAATTGTTTAAATAGCTTTTCAGCATTTCATCTCTTTTATCAAGGGAAAATGCAGGATACCTGGGAAGTAAAGCTCGACTGGTTTGTGGAGGTACATGATGCTCTCCTATTAAAATTGGTTTTTGTGCAACTTGATACCAGGCGTCCATTTCTTTACGTGTAAAAGGGGAGTAAATATTTACAGAAAGTACATCTACATATTTTCCGGCTACTTCTGCCACATATTGGTAAGCCTGAAAGTTTCGGGTAAAACGACAACCTAAATACAAGTGATTGGGAGCGTATTTTTGAATTACTTTTTTTATCGTAGAAAAATACTTTTCTGCATAAGCCCGATCTTTTTCATCCACAATGGGAAGAACGACTGGACAGTGCTTTTCAAGCTATTTCCCA
>JBCBCD010000122.1:0-11374 GCA_038530915.1 Bacteroidota bacterium | reverse complement strand
CCTGCTTGTGTCTGATGATGTCTTTTTCCATCAGGTACTCAACGATCCTCCAGAAGATAGATAGCTCGTCTTCTGAGAAGATAGACTCGCTTTGAGTGACAATATTGTTAAAAGTGAATTTGAATAACTCTTCCATCGTAAAGCCAAAATCAATATGTTCCATCAGCATTTTGCTGACGGTGATTGGGATCAGGTGGTTGTTGACGATGCGATCTTCTACGTATTGATCATTGTCTTCTATCAGCTTGTTGAATTGAATCCTTAAGGTTTCAAATTCTATAGAGAAGTTCTCTTCAATCAAGGATCGATACTTCATGATATACTGTACAATCTGTGTGAGCTGGCCAGATTGTTCAATCTCATTGAGTTCTTTGGCTTTGATCTGTCTTTCCAGCGTGTTTTTACCAGCCTTGAAATTCATGGTGATGCAACGTTTGAATAGAGCGATGTCTTTGGTAGGTTGTTGCTGACCAGATACCAGGACCGCAGATTTTACCTTAGTAGTCTTGGTACGATTGTCATTGCTCTTGATCCCGGTCTCGTGGCCGGCACCATCGTAGGCGCCTTTCAAAGCTTCTACCCTTTTAAAGTCTACATCATTAGAATATTCATCAAACCAGATGATACCATTGGAGACCTGGGACAATCTTCTTTTAAATGCTACCGGTGTACCTGATGCCAGGTTAAAAGGATCGTGGCTATTCCTACGGCCAAACAAAGACATGATGGATCTGGCCATGAAGGTCTTGCCGGATCCAGACGGGCCAAACAAATTGAGATGTGGGAAGAATTGAAATTTTGCAAAGATTACATCCCTGAAAATGGCGGCCAGTGCCCAGGACAAGCCCATGGTGCCATTGCCTTCAAAAACTTCGGTGAATCTACGCGACCAATCCGTAAAAGAAATGCAATCCGGATCTTGATAAAATCTAAATTTCTTCTCAAACTCATATTGCTCTTCCATATCATCGCCTTTGAGAGAGCTTTGCACTTTGCTAAATGCTGGTAAGAAGTATTTCGTTTTGTCATGCTCGACGATGCCATACTCATCTACATGTATGAATTTGCCATCCACACTGATGCCATTGCCCCATACGAAAAATCTTTCCCGGTGGAGTCCCATCACGTTGATGGGAAAGCAGTCATCAGTTTCCTTATATATCTTTGCTTTTACTTTGTCATAGGTTTGCGGTGAACCGGTGAATACAAAGTTGCCCATGCGCTCGGTTTCAGTTTTGAAAGTTTGGAGGTTGGTCAATGCTTTGCGATCCATATTCATGATGAAGGATCGACCATATTCGTTGCAGATCTCTACGAGCTGTTGAGACTCTTTGCTACCTATAACCAGCATGAGTGGATGGACTGTAAAATTGGAGATGGCAATGCCTTCATTATTGATGTCTGAAGTAGTAAAGTATTTGTTGCCTTTGATGTAAAGGCCGTAGTCCATCACATCATTTTGCTGAGCAGTACTAAGTGGTGATTCTTTGCTGAGGTTTTGTTTTTGATATTCTTCTATTGCATCCTTTAGGATTTGCTTGACACTACCCATATTGGACTTCTTGGTCAGCTCTCTGATGTAGGTTTCGCGCAGTGTTTTAGAATCGATCTGTGCTAAGAATTGACCGGCTATTCTGTAGGCTTTTTCTCTTTGAAAAGGATCTTCACTCCATTCCAACATGATCCTCCAGGTGATGGCATCCTGTAGGTTGTTTTTTAGTTCTTCTTCAAGCCCGAGCTTGCCATATTTTCTTAGGAAATCATCTGGGTCCAAGTCATTAGGTAAGAATAGTATTTTGGGTTCTAAGCCTGCTCGGACTGCTATTTCTACATCTTTAATGGATGCTTTCTTACCTGCTTCATCACCATCTCTAAGTATGATCACACTTTCTGTATATCGCTTCAACAGCTTAGCCTGATTGAATGTAAAGGCTGTACCACAACTGGCTACAGCTGCATACCCATGCTCATACATGGTAATGACATCCGTATATCCTTCTACCAAGAATACTCCATCCCTGATGGATCTTTTGTTTTCATACAAGCCATAAAGTAACTCTTGCTTTTTATAGATGATGCTCTCCGGAGAGTTGAGGTATTTGGGGTTCTTTTTGTTTTTATCAGACTTCGGTTTTCTCCCCCCAAAGCCTGCTACTTTGCCTTTATGATTGCGGATGGGAAAAAGGAGACGGTCTCTGAAGTAATCATAAGTACCGCCTCTTGAGTGATTAGTATCAGAAAGTTTAATGATTCCAATTTTCAAAAGCAGATCCAAGTCCCATTGTTGGTCTTGGTATATTTTGCTGATGTAGTTTTTAGGTGCCCATGAAAGGGAAAACTTTTGGACTGTATCTATTGAATAAATCCTGCCGGCACATTCCACTTTTTGCAAGAAAATATCCTGATCAAAGACATTATTAGTATATGCTGTTGCTACTGCTTCCAAAAGAATAAACAAAGCTTCCTTCTGTTTTCGTTCGTCCTGGTGCTTAGCTATTAGTTCTTGTTTTGGGGTTCCGTTGTATTCGACTTTGATACGGGCATACTTGGCGGCCTCTTCCAAGGCTTCCGGGTAAGTCATCCCTTTGTGTTCAATTAGAAAATGCACCGCATCCCCACCCTCTCCACATCCAAAACACTTGAATGTATTCTTTGAAGGTGAAACGACTAATGAAGGTGTCTTTTCATTGTGGAATGGACACAAACCTATATAGTTGCTTCCTTGTCGCTTGAGGTCAACATGTTCCTTGATAATATCGACCACAGGAGCCGACGATCTGATCTTTTCAATGTTCTGAATCATTGGTCTCAACTTTCTGAATTCACAAATAATAGCCGTGCATCTCTGTACGGGAAGTACAAAGTGCACAATAGTAGCCCCTACGAAAAGGACAGTAGCCTCGCGTAAGCGCAGTGTTATATGAAGTGTCAGTATGTAGAAAAAAGAACCGGGTTAAGGTGGGGGGAAACCCGGTCCAAAATACGTGTGTAGTTACAGTACAATTGTAAATTGTCGTTCATTATGTACTCAAAACCAAACTCTTAAGCTCAAGCTCTTTCTTGTTTTTTCTCTCGTAGCTCTTTGCGCAGCTAGGGCTGCAATACTTTAAGTTTTTGCGCTGCTCAAGCCGGTAGGATAGATCCCGATCACAGTTCAAGCAGCGTTTATTTGTTCAGGTAGTGGATAGATTCAGTTGAAAATCTACCTCATCAGATTCCTGTAGGTTCAATTTTGCAGGATCGTGCATGAGTTCTTCAGCCAATTGCTTTTCGACTTTCAGCTTGGGTAGGGGAGTGGTATCTGCTTTTGGCTTCTCCTCCTGAGAATCTATGGTCAACTCACTGATCTTCTTGATGAAGTTGATTTCTAGTATGAAGCCACCGATGATTACACCCAAAATGAACACAAAAATGCTGGTAAACTCAGAGTCGTTCAGTATCTCATAAGAAGCTACCAGGTGCCAGGCTTCATAGCCGGAGAAGATGGTCATAGCAAAAGCAATGATGGCCACCATCCTTTTGGTAGATTCCTGACTGAAATGTAATTGATCTGTTAGCACGATCAAGGCTCTGAAAAACTGCACGGCAAATGCTCCTGATATCGATATCCCCAACGCAAAATCACTGTTGATCTTGGAGAGGATAGGGTAGAGGAACATGGCCACAAATGCAGCATTGATCAAATAGTTAAGCACTATTCCGATGGAATAGCTGACGGGTAATCCTTTTCTAACATGGCTTACCACCTTTACAAAGTCCTCGTTTTTGTTTACATTTGTCATAATAATTGAATTAATTTAATTATCCAGAAGCTCTACTGATTGCAGTCGGTAGGGCTTTCTTTTTTCTTCCTGAATACTACTCTTACAAGTGTTTTAAATAGTTTGTACTCTCCAAGTTCATAGTTTTCAGTCTTGCCTCCAGTCAAAAAGCCGATCATTGATTCTTTGTCAGGCTCGCTACCTGGTGTTTCTAAAGTCAACCTCGCTGTAATCCATCCATCTTCTCTTGGAAATTTTGCCATATCATTTTGATTTTAAAAAGTGAGTAGGGGAGTAGCTCCCCATGCTCACATATAATCTTTAAATGAAAAAAATACACGTCAAAAAAGGCAGGCCTTCTAACAAGACCTGCAACTAACAAATCATAATCTCTCATGAAGGTTACCCAAAAACCTAAATGACGAACCTAAAATCTTTGTAAAAGATCCCTCACCGAAGCAAGGGATTACTGATATCCCTAAATACCGAAGTCTAAATGACTTCCCCTAAGCTCCCCTAAGTAGAATCGAACTACTCTTGTACCACCTGGTAGGGGATTCTCCCGGGGCGACGAACTCCCGGGATTGTGTACACTTCTCGTATCCGTCAAATTATAGCATCACTTCTGATAAGTAACTTTTGAAATACATCTTTACCAGGGTAAAAAGAGGCGAGACACGAGGCGTGTCTCAACCTTCCAAAAAAACTAAACCCCAGTTATATAGTCTTTCTCACCTGCTTTTAGGTGAGTTTTGTGCTTGTAAAAGGTCCGACCTGGAGTCGGACGAACAATCCAAAATAACCCTATGAATAGGTCGATAACTTACGCTTTCACTGCTTCTTTCAAAGCTTTGTATTCTTGATGATTCTGCATTTCGTACTCTGACAGTGTGTTTTTCCCTAGCTCATACTCTTCTATCAACTTCCAAGGCGTTACATTTAGGCACTGAGCGATAAAAGTGAGTTCTCCATTCAGTGCGAGTTGAGGATTGTTGATGACCTTGGTGAGTCGGTGCTTGCTATTGAATCCCGTCAATAGTTGTTCCTTCCAATTGGTACCCAACTGGCGAGTCACAAAATTTTTAAAGGCTGTAGTCACATTTCTCACTTTTTATCTTTTTTACTTTTTGTATTTTTAACAAATGTATGAAAATCAAAAATCAGTTGCAACTATAAGAGTTATTTTTTCTCTAAAAGTGGCAATTTTACACTAATAATTGCAAATGTGATTCACTTACATAACAACATTAAGTACTTGCGCAGAACCCAAATGCTTAGTCAAGAACAATTTGGCAAAATAATGGGACTAACAAGTTCAGCAGTTAGCAAATTTGAGAGAGGAGAAGGAAATGTTACTTTGGAAAATTTACTCATCATAGCTGAACACTTTAATTTGAGTTTAGATGATCTTGTTTTTACAGACTTATCAAATGATAAAATAGAAACTAAAAAGCCCAATGGATCACCAGATAAAATAGAAACTTTAGAGGAAAAAGTAGCCCTGCTTGAATTGAAGATGGATTTATATGACTTTGCTATTAGTAACCTTGATACCAAAGACTTACAAAGCACTTTGAATATACTTTTGGATGGACTCCGAAAATTGAAATGAGTTTCGATGCCTGACTAAAAGCTCTATAATTTCTCTAAGTCCTCTGCTCTTGTCAGCAGAAGGCTCGGATTGATTAAGCTGTTCTAAATGCAACAATACAGTTACCAATAGCTCATCGAGCAATTGACCATGTGTAATTGGGGACTTCATAGTATGTTATTTTAATAGTTCATGGATCGGTGGGGGAGGTGTAAAATAAACAAAAACGTGTTTGGAGGCAAATAATAAAACAAAATGTTTTAAATAAAGATATTAGTTATAACAGAAATCAATAATTTGTTAACCCTGGAGGCCCCCGACTTCAGTTATAATCTTTCATTATGGACTTTAATCATTCTGCCATTCAAAAACGGCAAGACTACTTCTGGTTAGGCAGGAAGTATGAAGAAGACAACGATCTACCTGCAGCGATCGAAGCCTACAAAACGTACTCGACACATCTGGCCGATACAGACCAACACATTCCGAATCTATGGATCTCTAAATTTTATGATCAACTGGAGGAGCCTGAGCAAGCGCTTTTCCATCTGGAAGCTTATGCAAAAGGCTGTAGCAATATCATTGCTGCCAAAGTCTATAAAGATCTAGCAGAGCGATATCTATTGATCGACCATGTAGATCAGGCCATTTTGCATTTTGAAAATGCCCTTGCCAAGGATGATAAAGTTGGCGTGAAGAAAAAATTGAAAAAACTAAAAACCAGCTTAGTATGAAACAGGAAGATGATTTTAGCTACAGGAAGTATACTGGCCCTCTGGAGGCACATAAGGCTTTCAATTTGTTACAAGGTATCCTCGATGGGATTGCTTTGGATACTAGGATCAATCATAAAGAAGTCAACGAGTTGGAATTGTGGTGTCAAGAACACGTACACTTGCAATACAAAAATCCATTTAAGGATTTGATAAACAATATAGAAACCATCATCGAGGATGATGAAGTTACAGCTGAAGAAGTTGAAGACATGAAATGGGTATGCGAAAGTTTTAAAGATGACTTTGTCTACTTCAAACAATTGACTTCCGATCTGCAACGACTTCAAGGTGTATGTCATGGCATATTAGCGGATGGCATCGTAAGAGATACTGAAGTAACAGAACTTGAAAAGTGGTTAGAAGCACGTTCTCATTTAGCGACTTATTATCCTTACGATGAGATATCGAGTTTGGTAGGAAGTGTTTTAGCCGATGGCAAAATTGACGAGCAGGAAAGGCAGCTATTGAAAAAGTTTTTCAACGATTTTGTCAATCTGCATGACATCGAAATCCAGATGGAAATTGATGATGCGATCAAGGATGTTGAAATAGGAGGTATCTGTTCTAAGGTTTCTGAAATCAGGTTCATCGATCATCAGTTTTGTTTTACCGGCACTTCTTATAGAAGTTCAAGAAAGGAGATTACCAACTTAATCAAGGAACATGGAGGCAAGTACGTCAACTCCGTTTCCAAGAAAACCAACTATCTGATCTTTGGAGATGAGGGAAATCAGTGCTGGTCTTACGCTTGCTATGGCCGAAAAATAGAGAAGGCCATACAATTGAGAAAAGAGGGCGCGAATATTCTTATTGTACATGAGGATGACCTTTGGAAGGAGCTCGATTCTAGAGTGTAAGAGGAGAGGGTATTTGAGAGGCTTTAATCTATTAGCGTAGATTTTAGATCATATATTTATTTTGTTTAAATAAAAATTCTAGTTATGAAAAATGTTTTAATTCTTTTCTTTTCTGCTTTTCCAGCTTAGATGCACAGATTATTGTCGATGGTAAGGATCTGAATGAAGATTTGGGGATAGTTAATTTATTGTTGTGTATGCGGACGTTTTGTTTGGGTAGTGAGGGGCTAGTGGTAATAAAAGATTAAAAAAAATAACTATATGGAAAATCTTAACTTATTCAATATTATTGCAGGAATGGCATCTATAATATCTCTATTGATAAGCATATTTGCTCTAAATAAAGTATCAAAGATTGAAAGGAAGTCAAAAATTGGTGGAAATGTATCCTTTAAATCAAAAGGTGATAATTCCCAACAAGCAATTGGAGATATTAACAATCCTAATCCACAGCAGAAGAAATACTGCCAGTAATAAGGCAGCCACCACATACAGCGGCTAATGGCCGCTCTATATGTGCCGTAGTGAGTTCAACGTATAAAAAAGTGATATCTTTGAAGCAATCAAACACCATCTTTTATGATAGAACTTCCTTATGCTTATACCTATCAGGTCGTCAGATATTTACCTGACCGGGTGACGGGTGAATTCATAAATGTAGGCGTCATCGTTTTCAGCAAAGAGCACGGTTTTCTCAAGGCTCGCACAACAGACAAAACTTGCAGATTAAAAGCCTTATTTCCCAAGGTAGATACAGAGCCACTTTTGAAGGACCTGAAAAACTTTGCTGACTTCATCAACGACCTGGGCGAGCAGATCAAAGCTGGTACCAATGAGATCGATTATAACAATGTGTATTCAGTGGTACCGAGAGATGATAGTAGTATCATCTATACAGAGGAGAGTGGAGGTATTGACAGAGGACTTGATATTGCATTTGAGGACCTGTTTGAGCGGCTGGTGGATTATTACAATGAGCCAGTAAGAGCCTAAAAGGTGTTAGTTTTCATGCATCGACATTGAGTCGAAATTTGCGAATAATATATTAAAAATCAACTATTTAAATCAGAGGTTACTGTGTCAGATCTGTGTCAGTAGCGCACTAAAAAGCCCATTTTCAATGGTATAACTATCTGATTATCAGGAGCGGGGCAGGGGTGTAAATCTCCCTCCTTCTCCGCACTTTTAATCAAACCCATTATCGATCACAATGATTCAATAATGGGTTTGATTTATAAATTGAGTTCTGCCATTAAATGCAAGGCCAAGCTCATCAACAAATAATATCATTCTAAACCTTAAGTTACACCTTCGAATATCCATATTTAATAGCATAACGGATCAAATGCTTCTCATTAGGGACGTCTAGTTTGTGTCTAAGGTTTCTTTTGTGGGTATTTACGGTAGTTTCTTTGATGTTCATTTCTAACGAAATTTCTTTCGCTGTTTTACCATCACCAATTAAAGACAACACATTTTCTTCCTGTGAGGTCAAAACAGTTTGTTTGTATTCCTTTTTGGGCTTGGGCTGTGACAAAACATCTAGTACAGCTAACCCAAAAAATGGCTTTCCAGCCATGATCTGGTGAATAGCACTTACCAATTGGGAGGCGGTATTGTCTTTTAAAACATAACCTGCAATTCCTATGTCCACCAACTCTACCAGCAATTCTTTTTCTTTATGCATCGAAAGCATTAAGATTTTTGTTTTTGGATAACGCTTATTGATTTGTTTAGCCGTTTCAATACCGTCCATTTTATCCATCTCAACGTCTAAGACGACTATGTCAACTTTCTGATTTTTAGCTAATATCTTCAAGACTTGATGGCCATTGTATGCTTCACCTACTACTTTAATACTTGAATCTTCTTTTAAAATGTATTTTAAACCTTCAACTACTATTTTGTGGTCATCAGCAAGAATTACATTGATCATAAGCTTTTGTTTTAGTGTTAAGATATTAATTGATCTTCTTCTTCATTTATATCAATGGGGACATCGATTATAATAGTCGTTCCTCTACCTATTTGTGAATCAATATTTATTTCTCCACCCAAATCTTTGACCCTTTCTTTGATATTTTTTAATCCCATTCCTTGTCTGCTTACTAAAGATTCTTCATTGAAACCTATCCCATCATCTTCTATCATGATGTTTATCATAGATTCTTCATTGAAATGATTTAATTGTATGCTCAATTCGTTGGCTTTGGAATACTTTAAAGCATTAACAGCAAGTTCTCGTATGATTTTGTAAAGATGACTTTCTACTTGATTGTCAAATCGTCTATTTGCAAAATCATGATTCTTAAGTGTAGTATTGAAACTATTCATTTCATTAAAAGTCTTGACTAAACTTTCCACTTGGATGAATAGATTGAACTCGTTTTTATTGTTCTCCATTTGCTTCGCTACGTTTCTCACTTCGTCACAAGTTGAAGCCAATAAATCTGAAGCTTTGATGAATTGTTCAGTAGTGTCGTTTTGAATCAAATCCATTTTTTTCCCTATAGCATCTACATATCCTTTTATTACTGTCAATTTTGCTCCTACACCATCATGTAACTCTTTTGCAATGCGTTTTCGTTCCTTGCCTTGAACCGTTAGTATAGTGGAAAGAAATTCATTTTCTTGATTATCTAGTTTAGTCTGAACTTCTTCAATGGCCTCTTGCTGTTTTTTCATTTGCCTTCTATTATACCCCACTACCATCAAAAACGCCACAGCCATCGCCAACAAACCGATAATCAAATTTTTCACCCACTCTTGAGTCTCTTTTAGCTCCAAATTTTTCCGTAACATCTGTTTTTCATTTCTACTTTCCGCCAATTCCTCCCTGATGTTAAAAGCTTTAAAATAGGTGTTTTGAAGGCTGTCTTTCAAACTGGTATTAAGATTGGCATAATAGATGGCTTCTTCCAATTGGTTGAGTTGTTGATAGGCTTGTGATAAGCCAAAATAGATATTGGAGTTTTGAATGGATACTTCGGCGGTATCTATAAGTGGTAAGGCCGCTTTGTAGTTGTCTAAAGCCTTTTGTGGATCATTCAATTGATATTGGTAAATATTGCCTAGGTCATAATGGATATTTACCAGTTCTAATGTTTTTTCTAACTTTTCGAATTGCTGGTAACTGTTCTGTAAATACACTATCGCACTATCGGGCTGATTGATTTTGGAATGAGAAATACCTACGTTTTTTAATAAAGTTGCTCGGTCATTAGCACCAAGCCTTTCTTTTACTGCCGATGCTTGATTATAGTATTTAATCGCTTCTTGATATTTATCTTGATACATATTGACCGCACCTAAATTAATATAGCTTTTAGCCATTCCATTCTGATCCCTATGGTATTCAAAGTACTGAACCACTTCTTTCAGTATCTCTGAAGCTTTTTCATAATTCAGCATTTTGATATCTACACTGGCTATATTTAAATTGGTATTGGCCATGCCAGCAGAATCACCTAGCTCGGTTTTTATTGCAAGACTTTTCTCATAGTTGATAAGGGCTTCTTTTAAATCTCCTATGTTCTCATTCATGATGCCTATTCCATTCAAAGCACGAGATTTTACACCCAATGCCTTTTCACTACCACTATCTCCTACGGCCTCATTACTCTTTTTGTAATAAGAGGCTGCTTCTTCAAATTTGGATTGTCTGACGTAAAGTGTAGCCAACGCATTATAAGCTCCTGCCTCACCTAAAGTATCTTTTAATTCATGTCTGGTTTGTGCTGCCAGATTATATGTAGAATCTGAAAGTTGATATTCTCCTTGCATGCGGTGGATAAGTCCCATGCGCATGTAACTGTCTCCTTCTTCTTTGATAAGATCCTTATCTGTATGATCTAAATTGTTTTTTGTAGCAATTTCATTAGCTTTTTGAGCATAAATCAAGGCAGTATCCAGGTTGACTCTTCTATATTCCCAGGCCAGCTCATTACACTGGAAGGCCGAATCTTTTGGATGCTGAGCCTGACTTAATGCTACTTTGAGTTGATTGATTTTGGATGTATTCTGACCATAGCTTGTGAAAGCTAAACAAGCTGTAAAAATGAAAAGCAGTTCTATTTTAATGTTTCTGTATGCTTGCATATAACTAAGAATTCTTCAAGTAAGTACAAAATCAAGATCCTAAGTGGATATTTTTGGCGGTATAAGCGCAACATAATCTTTAGTAAATCAGATGAAGCCCCATAAATAAGCTTATTAGGACTTCACCTGCTTGCTTATTTTGCTAAAGAAAAAACTCCTTAAACTCGATCTTCAATTGGTTTTTCTTCATCATCTGCATTGACTGTACTCGTCGTATCTTCTCCGGAATTGCCAGGATCTCTATCATCACCTCTTACAATCACCCTAATCCATCCATCATCATTTACTAAG
>JBCBCD010000121.1:0-11375 GCA_038530915.1 Bacteroidota bacterium | reverse complement strand
ATACAATAATGATATTGCTTTCTTGTCTTTTTTCTGTAGCAGCCTTATCAGCTCATTTCAGAGCATCTTACAATATCAATGAAATAGATCAAAAAATTACTAACAATATTGATTGGAGCCACCAACCTAAACCTGAACATATTGGACTAAATCAGGTTATATCTAAGTTGGATAGCAAATATCATGAGATAATTGATCTGATTTACTTCAAAGGCTATACACAACAGGAGGTTCATGAGCATTTGGATATTCCTTTGGGTACAGTCAAATCCAGGTTGAGAATCGCACTGCGGGAATTGAGGAAAATATTTGACCTTTATCAGGTCCCAATTATAATATTATTGTCATTTTTATACCATTGAGTTTTTTTTGATTTTAAGTTTTGGATATAGAGATTGCAAACAGACATAATGAATAAAAAAGAATTTTTAAATACTGGTTTACTTGAACAATACGCTCTTGGCTTGACTACAGAGGAAGAAGCTCTTGAGGTAGAGCGTTATTTGAAGAAATTTCCAGAACTCGAAACTGATGTTAGGGATATAAGATCTGCTATTGAAAAATATGCTACTCAACAAGCTATTCCACCTCCTCCCGGTTCAAAATCCCGCCTCATGAATACATTAGGTGATATGGAATTCAATGAAAAAATCTCTGATACTACTGATAGAGTTTCCAGAGCAAATTACCGCTGGTTGTCAGCTGCTATTTTGATGTCTTTCGCCGGCCTGATTGCTATGATGATCTTATATGCTAAACTTCAATCCAACCATCAACAATTGACCAAGGATTATGCAGCTTTAAGTATGGAGTGTAAGAAAGAAAGTGAACAAGCTGTAGCCATCCAGGAAATGAACAACTTCATACAGAATCCCAATACCACAAAACTAGGTATGGGCTGTGTTGCAGATAATAACACTTGTGAAGCCATTGCCTTTTGGAATAGAACTGAGGGAAAAGGTTATGTTAACCTTGGTAATTTACCTACACCTCCTGAAGGAAAGCAATATCAGATATGGGCAGATGTAGATCACGTCATGATCAATGCGGGCCTACTCGAAAATACGGATGAACTTCAAACCATCGCCTATATTGACAATGCTGAAAGTTTGAATATAACGTTAGAACCTATCGGTGGTAGTCCTGAGCCAACTGTAAGTGATATAGTTGCGGTGGGGTTGTTTTGATCTTTTTATCTTTAAATTCAAGTCCGATTTTCACACTTATCATGTAAAACTTTCTTATCAATTTTTTTTACCACAGAGTAAAAGAGTTACATGGAGTTATCCTGCTATTTTGTTAAGTTAGCTTAACAAAATAGCAGGATTGAATCAAAGGATCATAGTATAATAAGATAAAACTATTCTTCCGACATAATCGGATCTTCTCTTATTTCCAAGGCCTGAGTTTGTTTTTCTCCATTCACCTCTAAGGTTACTTTATAGGTTCCAGACGCTGCTGTTTGTAACAACAATGAATCATCGAGCGTCACATACCAGCTTAGTCCTGTTATGATATCTCTTTTTTCTCTGTAAGAATCAGCTTCATTGAATTGATTATAAATCCTTCTTAATCTATTAGAAGTATTAATAGCCATAAGATCTTCAAACATTTTATTGATCATAGCTTCTTCTTCCTTCGTATAAGGTACAGCATCAAATTCCAGATCCCAGAAGTACTTATGGATACCTGGTGTAGTTTCAAGTTCCACTGTTTTTTTGTTTTTCCCTGAAATATCACTAATCGTCAATTTTGCAGCTGTTACAGACTCCTCTCCCACATAAAAGCTGATGGCTGCTGTATTCTTAAAGCTAGCTCTTGGTCTGGTGGAAGTGTTCACAATGGATTCCGGATTGTCTCCTGCAAAAACGAAATGCCCTCTCTGTCCACCTCTACTTACATTCTCCCAGAGGGTTGCTTTTCTTTGTTCATAAAGATGTACATCCTGATTCATGACATCGGGTGATAATTGTTGTAGCGTTGTAATATCATCCAATATCCAAATACTTCTACCATGTGTACCAACAATCAAATCATTGTCTCTTTCATGGATTTTGAGGTCGTAAACAGAAACTACTGGGAAATTACCTTTAAACTTAGCCCACTTTTTGCCTTTATTCAAAGTAAACCAAATGCCGGTTTCAGTACCTATAAACAGTAAATTAGGATTTACCAGGTCTTCACGGATTACTCTAACTACTTCACCATCCGTAATATTGGATTTTAAGCTGGTCCATGTTTTTCCATAGTTTTCTGTTTTAAAAACCCATGTTTCGAATTGATCACTTCTATGGCCATCAAAACAAACATAGGCAGTACCAAGATCAAATTTGGAAGCTTCTATCCTGCTCACCCAAATGCTATCAGGCACTCCGGGAATATTATCTCTTACATTGGTCCAATTCTTACCTTCGTTAGTGGTAACTTGAACATTGCCATCATCCGTTCCTGCCCATATTATTGATTCAGATATGGAAGACACTGATACTGTTGTGATGGCACAATGCTGTTCAGCACCAGAATTATCTAAAGTAATACCACCACTTTTACCTCGCACGCTTTTTACCGGATGATTGGTAGTCAAATCAGGGCTTATTACCCGCCAGCTTCTTCCCTGATCAGTAGACTTAAATAAATAATTAGCTGCAACATAAAGGGTATGATTGTCATGAGGAGAAAGGATCATTGGGCCTTCCCAATTGTAACGAATATTAACTCTTTCCCCATCTTTCAATCCGGACTTAAGATCATCGTAATTGACAATCGTTTTTTCAGTTGGTGAAATTCTCTTTATGCGATGTGTTTTAGGATCATAATGATTGTAACTGCCATTTTCAGCCGAGGTATAGACATTGCGCCAATCATAAGGATCTGCAAAACAATACATTCCATCTCCCCAGTGTAATTTCCAGTTGTGATCATTCAAAATACCTCTGGCATCTCTTGCAAAACTAGCCGTGCCATACATACCATTGTCTTGAAGGCCTCCATATACATAATATGGCTCTCTCATATCGTATCCAATCCTATAAAATTGTCCAATAGCGATATTATCTAAAAGGAAGAAGTGTTCTCCGTGATCATGGGTAATTGAAACGCCTTTATCAGCACCCATATAATAGCGATCTTTGTTATTAGGGTCCAACCACATGGCATGAAAATCACCATGAATTTCCTGATCTTCACTTCCATCTGTTAATGTTTTTCCTCCATCAAAAGAACGCATGAAACGTGTGGTAAGCAAATAAACTCTTTGATCATCCAGTGGATTGATTCTAATCTGGCTGTAATAAAACGGACGGTTGTTATATGTATTGACGTATTTCCAGGTTTTTCCGGCATCTTCTGATCGATATACTCCCGATCCCGGCTTGCTCAAATCATTGGTTTGCTCAGCTTCTACCAAAGCCATCAATATCTTAGGATTTGAACGATAAATATCTAATCCTATTCTACCTGTTGGGCCTTGTGGAAGTCCATTTGTCAGTTTTTTCCAGATTTTGCCCCCATCTGTACTTTTAAAAATCCCTCCATTTTCACCACCACTGTGGAAATTCCAGGGCATACGCCTGCGGTGATACATGGCTGCGTACATGATTTTAGGATTGGATGGATCTCTTACTAAATCCGTACAACCTGTTTTGCCATCATCAGGCAATCCATTGGTAATTTTTTCCCAACTTTTACCTCCATTATTAGTGATAAATAACCCTCTATCCCCGGAATATCCCCATAAGTGGCCGGTAGCACATACACATACTTCATCCTGATTATCCGGATGGGTGACTACTCTTGAAATATGGTGTGTACTTTCCAAACCCATATTGGTAAAGGTTTCCCCCGCATCGGTTGATTTGTAAATACCATTTCCCCAAGAAAGACTATTTCTATTATTAGCTTCTCCGGTACCCACCCAAATGATGTTGGGATTTTTCTGAAAAATGGCTAAATCACCTATCGAAGCAGTTTCGTAATCATCGAAAATTGGTGTCCAGGAGTTTCCGGCATTTACTGATTTCCATACACCACCTGATCCTGTTGCTAGGTAGACTTTTGCAAAATCATTTTCTAATGCTTCTATGTCAACTATTCTCCCTCCCTGATTAGCAGGGCCTATATTTCTCCACTTAAAGTTGGCCTGTAATTGGTCCAATGTAGCCTGACCACTAAGCAAACTTGTAAATAAAAGACTAATAAAGAATAAAGCGTATCTCATACGGTAAGATTTTGTAGTTATTAATAGAGTCGGTGTAAAAAAATACGATCTAAGATTTAAAAATAAAAACTGTTGACCACTATCCTACTTGATATTGGCCAACAGCTATGATTCACGTTTTACACTAAGAAGTTATCGAAACTCTTGTATCTTATTGATTTACAGGAGTTCTTATAAAAATACCAGGCTCAGCTGGTGCATTTTCATTTGTATTTAACTCATCAAATGAGTAAGGCATTCTTTCAGGATGCGCCGTAGCCGTACCTGTATTAAATGGAAATGGTACAACCAAATCATTATCACCACTGCTATTGCGTATACGACGTGCATCATCATAAGGCATATACATACCAAATCCTTCTACATAACGCTCTTCAACGATTTCACGCAATAAAGCACGAGTCATATCAATATTATCTGCGTTTTCCATTCCTCCATTTTGGAAATCTGCCATCACATAATCTTCATACATAAAAGGTTGATCAATAAAGTTGGCATTCAAACGACCACCTGCTCTCAAGTATGCTCTATGCTCATTCAAATGTCTCAAACCAGTATCAAATCCTTGAGTTCTACCTCCAGCTTCTGCAAGGATTAAAGTGTTTTCACCAAAGGAAACCAATGGCTGAGGCTCAAATTGCTCAATGATTCCTGAGTTCAAACTACCACCACCTGCATCAATGATGTAGTAACCTAATCTTGCTGTTTCATCCGTCTTAGCATTTCCTCTGTAAACACCGCTGTCATCAGTCAACAATTGGATCAAATAGCTATCACCTGTTCCAATATCACCTGCTCTAGCACCTTCTAGTATGGTCCAGAACAAGTTTTTATCTCCATCAGAACGATTAGCATCTCCTCTTGGGCTGTAGAACATAGTACCGTCCGCTGAAGAAATACCATTTTGCGCTGCTGAATAAGCATTGCCATAATCTCTTATATACATGTAGTAACGTGCCTTCAAAGTATACGCTGTTGCCAACCACTTGTCTGCATCACCATTGAAATGGATGTCTTCAGAAAGAGGTCTGGAAGCAGCATTACTCAAATCAGCAATGGCGTCATCCAATAAATTTTGCATATCGCTAAATACAGCTAGTTGACCATCAAATGACGGATCAGAAATTTCTGCATTAACAGCTTCAGAGTAAGGAACATCACCAAAAAGAGAAGCTGCAGTCCCTATTGCATGAGCTTCTACTACTTTAGCAATACCGGTTAATAACCGATCATTACCACCTCTTTCTACAATCTGTCTAACATTAGGTAATGTACCAACATAAATTCTACTCCAGGAAGTTACTGATTCAGCACCTGAAAGTGAGTATCCATAAATATTTGAATATAAGGATGTAAAGCCAGTCAACTGACCAGAATACATACCGGAAATACGGTTTAAGTGACCCGCCTGAGCAATGGTATTTGCCAATAAAGCCCCTGTCAAGAACAATTGTGGTTCTAGATCATCGGCAGTGATTTTGTTAGGATCTTCATTGATCCCATCCACCAGGCTTTCACATGAAAGTGCAAGCACACACATTGCCAGAAATAAACATTTTATATATGTACGCATAACGTAAAATATCTTTAAGATTAATAATTAACTGAAATAGTGAATAAGAATGAACGTGTAGTTGGATTGGTAAAGTAATCCAAACCTAACCCATTGGTAACCCCACTTTGGTTGATCTCAGGATCAATTCCTTCAATATCATTGATTAAGAACAAGTTACGACCTGTTACCTTGAAGTTGATCGTTGACAATTTCAATTTCTCTTTCACCCAGTTTGAGTTAAGACTATAGCTCAAAGAAACCTCACGCAATCTGGTAAAGGTAGCATCTGCCAATGAGAAATTGTAAGCCTGGTTGTCACCAAATCCACCACCAATACCTGTACGATACCAAGATTCATCCAGCAATACATCACCAGCACCAAAGTTTCTGATATTACCTCTTACTCTCGAACCAGCGGGAATGATATCACCTGCATAATTTACTAAATCAGTTGGAGTAGATTCAATTAAATTAGCTGTCTCGGCAGTAGTACCAAAACGATTCAATACCCAAAGCGTTCTTGGTGAGAATACTCCTCCCTGAGAATGCTCTAATAAGGCATCCAGGTTAAAGTTTTTCCAACGCACTCTAAATCCAACACCACCTCTCCAATCTGGGTTAGGATCACCCAATGCAATCGGGTTAGGTGTGATTTGTGGAAAACCATCTTCATTTAAGTCAAAGCTACCGTCAGGATTGGTCAATGAACCTGTACCAAACAATACACCCAAAGGCTCTCCTTGTACTGCTCTCGAACTTACAGAACCACCTGCCAAAATAATAGACTCAGCACCTTGTAAGCTGGTTACTGTATTTTCATTGGCATTAAAGTTAGCAAAGAAACCAAGGCCAAAGTCATCACCATTGATAGCTGACCAATCAATTTCAGCTTCAAAACCAACATTTTCCATTGACCCTGCATTTGCATATCTAGTATCAAAACCTGAAGATGGCGTCAAGTCAATTGGCAATAAGATGTCTTCAATTTCATTCTGATAATACGTAGCAGAGAAAGACAATTTTTCTCTAAAGAAACGGAAATCAAATCCAACCTCAAATTCTGTTTTGATCTCAGGTTGCAGATTCGGATTACCTTGGTCATCATCCAAACGGAAACCACCACCAAATAAACCAACTTCAATAGGATCACTATATGAACTGTAAGAGAATCCACCTTCCGCCAATGTTTGGAAACGGTGAGCTTGTGGTTGTACCCCTACCTGACCATAAGAAAGTCTCAACTTACCAAATGATAAGAAATTGGTTGTAGGAACTAACGTTTTTGTAAACTGCCATGCCACATCTGCTGCAGGATAGAAGAAAGTACCATCAATAGTTGATGCTGCCTCTACACTACCAGAGAAAGAAACAAATAATTGATCGTAAGCATCAAATGCTAAGATACCATAACCGCGATTTGATCTAATGAAGCGCTCTGTATTGCTTACTGTAGAAGCAGTTGCTGAAGTGTTCAAATCCGTGGTTTGTTTTCTGGAATTAACTAAGAAACCAGTGATCTGGGAAAAGTTGATTCTTCTTTCACGATCATTGATGTTCCATCCTACAGTTGCATTTAAGCCTATATCACTATTCAATTGGAAATTCGCACGAGCAATCGCATCAAAGTTTATTTCTTGTTCATTGATAACATCTTCTGCATAGATACCTACATTACGATCACCACCAGAACCAATTGGGAAGAAGTAATCACGCTTATCTTCGTAAGAGTCTACTCCACCTCTTAAAGTAATTTGTAGCCATGAAGTAGGAATAATATTGGTTTCAATACTCATCAAGAAACGACCTACATCTGAAGTAGCATCTTGCTCATTCACCGTCCAGCCCGGACTATTATAAATTGGGTTTTGGTTGTTACCTAAGTAACGACGATAGGCACGATGTCTGTTGGTAAAAGCTACCCCATCATCATCAAAATAAGTACCAATATAATCACGGTTATCAAAATCTGGTGGTGTACGCAATAAACCTAATAAAAGACCCGCAGTATTTGAACTCTGTTGAATTCTATTAGAAGCACTTCTGGTGTAACCTGCCTTAGAACTAACCGTCAACCAGTCCGTCAAGAAAAATTTATTATTCAACCTTAGGTTGGTTCTATCGTAAAATGACTCTTGAATAATACCTTCCTGCTCCATTCTACCTAAACTAAAGAAATAAGTAGCTTTATCACTACCACCACTGATGGTCAAATCATTTTGCCAGAAACCACCAGTTTGAAATCCACTATCCCAATTTTCATCTAAAAAAGTTTCTCTGGAGTTTTTTTCTTCAATTGGATAGTATCTATTTCCATTAGCTGCTTCAAAGAATTCACCAGATTGGTCTACTACATCTGCTCCCCCTGAACGATCTGGAATGTAATCTCCCCATGCTTCAGCAAGTGTTGGAGAATATACACCAGCTCTTCCTTGTCCCCATGTATCTTGTAAGTCATAACGCTCAGAAACCTCATCGATTGAGTAAGAAGAAGTGAAAGAAATCTTAGGTTTGCCTGCTGCACCGCTCTTTGTAGTAATTACCAATACACCATTGGCAGCACGAGACCCCCATAAAGCAGCAGCAGAAGCACCTTTCAAAATCTGAACCGATTCAATATCTGCCGGATTAATGTCATTCAAACGCGACTGTTGTGAAGTACCACCTGTACGACCACCTGTAACGTTGTTACCGCCACCATAAATGGTAGAGTTACTAATTGGAATACCATCTAAGATAATCAAAGGGTTACTAGACCCGGTAATGGTATTTGCTCCTCGAATACGGATTGTTGCCCCGGCACCCGGATCACCATTGGAACGGTTAATCTGTACACCTGCAGCACGCCCCCCTAAAGAGGCCAATAATGTATTTTCACCATTTCTTGTAATATCAGCTGCAGCAACTGTAGAAGAAGTTGATCCAACTTCATCTTTCTTTTGTGTAAAACCCAAAGCACTTACTACGACCGCATCTAAAACAGCAACATCTTCTTGCATCACCAAATCAAAAGTACTTTGAGAACCCACAGTTACTCTCATCTCTTTAAAACCAGTATAAGAAATCACTAAGACAGCATCGTCACTTGGAACATCCAAGCTAAATGTACCATCAAAATCAGTTGCAGTACCAGTAGCCGTGCCATCAATAACTATGCTGGCTCCGATTACTGCTTCTCCACTAGCGTCCTTAATAGTTCCCGTGATCGTCTTTTGCCCTATGGCAAAGACTCCCATCAAAAGGAAGCACACTAAAAAGGTAAGTTTCAGTTTCATAAACAGAATTTTTATTTAATAGATAATTACAATATCAAGCATGAGTGTTTTTATTGGGCATAGTTTTTCCATGTAAGTGGACATTAATTTGTCACACTTAGGATTTGGTCTCACTAAGTAAGCATTACATTAAGTTTGAATTAATTTATTTGAAGTTTTCCCTTGTATCATACTTTAAGCAGCAACAAACAAAGACATCAATATTTATACAAGGTTTGATTAGGTTGACTCGAACAGAGAACCAAACAACTAGAGAATTTTTTCGAAGTAATTTTAAAATAAACGATTTGTAGTTAAAATAAGCTGTTTCCTTATAAAAATTAAATTTAATAAAATTTTACAAATAGCAACATATCACCTATATATTATTGCTTTTTATAGACAAAATAATCATTTCAGCCTACAAATTGACCACTACTCCAAAGTTCATATTTAAATCTATACATTAAACAAAACACTTATTTTCAAACAAAAACATTATACTTTTTGCCGATGTGATTAAAGAAACCAATTTTCCCCCTTCTCTAAGTGTGGTTTTTTTACAGTATTTCTTGCCTATAATTGAAAGAATGTACTGAATTACCCTTTTTTTGGTGTTTTATATTTTTTTTTACTTATTCCTTATGTAATTATTAATTTTTTTCGCATTTTTGGATTGCTCCCATGATACAAGACACGTATCCAATGTTTAATATTCTTTTCCCATAATTACATATCCTTTTTGAACATAATGTGACTTTTTATGCATTTCAATGCATTTTAGCACCTTACCCTGGTTCTAAAGGATCTACTGAGAAAACTATTTTATTCAACTAATTACAAAACTGCTAACGACATGCTAGTATTGGGAATTATTTTGTGTGCATTTATCGTCGGAAGAGGAATTATTTTCACATCTAATGTATTGGAAAATAAACCTAGCCGTCGCTAAGACAAATCATCGCCAAAGGCCTTAGCCTTAACCTAAAAGAAAGAGAAACAAGCGATTGAACCTAGTCCCCCCAGGTTCATAACATATCGCGAGCTAGAGGGGTCGGTACTTGATAACGTAATATTACATTGGGCTATCTACATACCAACACACACAAACATCCATTGTAATAATTGATTTACAGCTGGGTGCTGGCCCTAAAAAGCTTAATAAGGGACAAAAAAAACACATTCGCTGCGCGAATGTGTTTTTTAATTTAGAGTGTGTTTAAAATCAATAGTTTATAGTTCTAGCGAAAGATTTACGAAAGCGTTTAGCGAGCTAAGCAACTGAGTAAATGTGAAGCTAGGTTCATAAAATATTGGTTTTCAGAAGTTAGAAATTTAAACATACTCTTATTTAGTAATGGTCAAAGAATAACTTATCGATTTGGATCTGTCATTTCAACTTTTAGTTTCGTTATTTTTCTCAGCAATAGCTAGGCTATTCCTTCAAAAAATGCCTTACTAAAAGTCAAAAATAACTAGCTCTAAATCGGATACTTATTTTTTGTCCATTACTTAGTCAAGTTTTAATACTTGCAGGAAAGTTTTTTGTGGTACTTCTACATTACCAATCTGACGCATTTTCTTCTTACCTTTCTTCTGCTTCTCTAACAATTTACGCTTACGAGTGATGTCACCACCATAACATTTAGCCGTTACATCTTTTCTCAAAGCAGAAATAGTTTCTCTGGCAATGATCTTAGCACCAATAGCTGCTTGAATCGCAATCATAAATTGCTGTCTCGGCAGCAACTCTTTCAGTCTTTTACAAATTTGACGACCTAAAGATTCGGCTTTGTTTCTGTGCACCAAAGCAGATAATGCATCTACAGGTTCACCATTTAATTTAATATCTAACTTAACCAAATCAGATGCTCTATATTCCAGTGGAGCGTAGTCAAAAGAAGCATATCCTTTTGAAATCGACTTTAACTTATCATAAAAGTCAAATACGATTTCCGCCAATGGTAGTTCGAAAGTTAACTCTACCCTATCAGTTGTTAGATAATGCTGTTTTGTCAGAATACCACGCTTGTCCATACACAATTTCATAATGCCACCTATATATTCAGGCTTGGTAATGATTTGGGCTATGATAAATGGTTCTTCGACAACATCTAAAACAGTAGGATCTGGTAAATCAGAAGGTGTTCTCACTTCAAATTTTTCTCCTTTCTTCATACGAGCAAAGTAAGATACGTTAGGTACCGTTGTAATAACATCCATATCAAACTCACGTGACAGGCGTTCTTGAACGATCTCCAAGTGCAACATTCCCAAGAATCCACATCTAAAGCCAAAGCCTAAAGCTACGGATGATTCTGGTTCGAAAACCAATGAAGCATCATTCAATTGA
>JBCBCD010000120.1:0-11396 GCA_038530915.1 Bacteroidota bacterium | reverse complement strand
TCCTGATGGGCATATCGTCGAATTGACGACCATAGTGGCAGATGAGAATGATTTTGTCTTTAGTTGTTTACCTAAGTTACTTCAATCAAACAAGCCCAATTGGTTGTTTTTTGGTTTTTCTTTCCCTTTAATACTTCTACCACCGTATTTGTAGGAGTCGTTGCGCTCTTTCTTCAACAATTGATCAAAATTCTCATTAGGAGTAAATCCTTTTTCTGCATTCTGGGCGATCTCTGAGAGTTTCTTAATGGCTTTGTGTTTATCTGTAAGTCCAATTTTGGCTTGCTCTACAGATTTCTGCAAATTAGCTATAGTTGCATCATACACAGTTGTAGGTACAGAAAACGGTTTACCACTCTTACCTCCATGAGCGAAAGAATACCTTGCCGGATCGGAAAACCTCGACGGCGTCCCATGAATTACTTCACTAACTAAAGTCATAGATTGAAGTGTCCTTGGGCCTAAACCTTTCAATAATAATAAGTCTTCAAAATTACCCACCTCTGTTTCTTGGGCCAGCCATAATACACTGCCCAATCGCTTAAGATCAATGTCTTTTGCCTTGACATCGCAATACTTGGGCAAATTCAAATAGGGCACTTCTTTGAGGATTTTATCCGGATGCTGCTTTGAAATCTCCAAAATAGCTTTTTGAGTCACCTTGGCCTCCTTACTTACCAGGTTTAAAATCATCCCTTGATTTTCACCACAAACGGCAGCATGAGGTTCTTCCACAAATGAATCAATAGCCCCCGAAAACCAGTGGTATCTCCTAGCCAACCCATCCTTTCCCTTCATGCCCTGTTGTATTACGGTCCAGTCTCCATCCGCACTCAACACAAAACTATGCAAGTACAATTGAAATCCATCTTGCACGGCTGTATTATCTACTTTGGCACTAAGTTTACTGCATTGTGCCAATTGATTGCCATCTAATCCTGTTTTTTCTCCTGCTATTACTAATTCGGAAGGAGTTTTCAGTGATTGCTTTCCCTTGCCACCACAGATGTATAGGCCCAGCTCTTTAGAATGAGGGTTGATCGACTGCTTGAGCGCACGTGTCACTGCTGTCGTTACCCCGGAAGAATTCCAATCCATCCCAATCACAGCACCAAAAGACTGAAACCAAAATGGATCAGATAACCGCTTGATGAATTCTGCCCGGCCATATTCAATGATAATGCTTTCTACTATGGGCAAGCAGAGTTCTTTCATTCTACTGAAAAGCCAGGAAGGAATACCTCCTCCCCATAATGCCATATCTGTGGTACCGGATCTTTTCATTTTGTTATGCTGTCAATCATGCTGTTATGCTGTTATATAAGTTACATTTTCTATTTATTCAAGAAAAGAATAATCTCTCCTAATGGTATATGTGTATGCTAAAGTCGAAGGTCCAAGTCATAACTCCCTTAGACCTTCGACGCTAGACCATTCAGTAACTACAATTATCTTCTTACTTCAATACGTGCATCTTTCTTTAACTTCTTATTCGCCTTAGGAATCATCACATCAATCATCTCTTTTTGTCTTGGAGCCAATTTATTAAGCATTTCTGTATAATAACTAAATTGTGCTTCCTGATCAGCCGTCCAAGGTCCCATCCAGTTAGAAACTTGCCCATAAAGTGAACGCGTTCTACTATACATTTCTGAATACATGCGCTCTAATTCTTTGCACTCAGCTTTAACTGCTTCATTCATTTCTTTGGATTTATCTATTTGCCATAGTATGGGGCGTACCACATCCAATTCGGCTGATATTTTACTAGATAACATTCCAATATCGTGTAAAGATGTGGTCCATGCCTTACGTTCTTCAATTGTTATATCCACACGAGGATCATCAGTAATACGGAAGTTTTGTTCCATTACCTGATCTCCCACCGTTAAGCGAGCTATATAGGTTCCGGGCATCGCCATTGGGGAAGTCAATCCTCTTGTACGTCCTGATTTTACAACAGAAGTATCTACTTTCAATCCTTTAAAACTATTGCTTCGAAAATCCCAATACGAACGATGCAAACCAGCAGTTGTATCCACCTTTAATTTCTTCATTAACTCTCCTTCCAGATTAAACACCTCTAATTTTACATCTTTTGGCGAAACAGCCGCTTGTAGATAATAATCTATTCCGGCACCACCCTCGGGATTTTCTCCACGATAAAACATATTTCCTCTATGTCCACCAAAACGATTATAACGAATCATTTCAGCAGTTGGAATTGAGAATAGGTGTGCATCCTTTGCCACTACTTCAGGTGTCATTTCTTGTAAAGCTTGAATATTGTCTAAAATCCATATCCCACGTCCATGTGTGCCTAGTACTAAGTCATTATCTCTTGGGTGAATTACCAAGTCATTGAAAGGAAGTGTAGGCATATTGCCTTTTAACTCTACCCAGTTTTTACCGCCATTCATAGTAATAAAAAGGCCAAGTTCGGTTCCCAAATACAATAAATCAGGATTTTTAGTATCCTCCCTCAGGGTCCTTACAACTCTATCCGCAGGCAAATCTCCGGTAATCGATTGCCAGCTTTTACCACCATCTTTTGTTTTGTATAGATAATTGGTAAAGTCATTGTTTCTATAGTTATTGATGGAAACATAGGCCGTGTTTTCATCAAACTTAGAAGTCTCTATACCATTGACCCAGGTTGACTTTGGTAAACCTTTCATTTTTCCACTCACCTCGGTCCAGTCTTTACCCCCATTAGAAGAAACCTGTACATTTCCATCGTCCGTACCTACATACAATAAAGACATATTGAAAGGGGACTCTGCAATAGCGGTCAATGTTGGATAATACGGAATACCATCATCCAAAGAAGCAGTAGAGGTATCTGGTCTTTGACCCATGATCGTCAATTCACGTCGATTGACACCGGTTGTCAAATCTCCTAATTCCTGCCATGAATCGCCACCATCCATACTCTTCCACATTTTATTGGTTCCGGCATAGATTACATTTGGGTCATGATGAGAAAAACAGAAAGGTCCATCCCAGTTGGCTGGTGCCATGGCATTGCCTAATTCCGGCTCGGGTACTCCTGGTCCCCAGGCATCCCAATTGCGTCTTGCACCAATACGACCTTTGGGATCACCGGGTCTGATAGAACGTCTCTGTCCGGTTGTTAAATCCAAACGAGATAAGCCCAAGTACTGAGATTCCGTATACAATTGAGTCGGATCAGTTGGATGAATGTGATTGACAAATCCATCTCCACCACCTACTTTTCTCCAATCAGAATTCATTATACCTTCTCTATTGTAGGTTTCACTTGGTCCCATCCAACTTCCATTGTCTTGCAAGCCACCAAATACATTGTATGGCTTTTGCATATCCACACTGACTCTGTAAAACTGACTTACGGGCAAAGTGGTAACATACAACCAGGTTTTTGCCTTGTCATAAGAAATACCAATACCACCATCATCTCCTTTAATCACATGTCTGGAATCTTTAGGATTGACCCATACCAAACGATCATCACCATGAAGTGTCTGGCGAGCACGAGTAAACTTCTTTCCACCATCATCAGAATAACTGAAACTGTTCATCATATAGATCCTCTGATCATTATTTGGATCTACCAATATTTGACTGGCATACATTGGTCGAGGATTCCAGTCGCTCATGAAGATCCAGGTTTTCCCTTTGTCTTCAGAACGGTAGATTCCTGCTTTTCTTTTATTGTAAGCAGTAGACGCATTGTATTGAAAACCTTGCTCTACACATACGTATACAATATTGGGATCTTTGCGATAAATCGAAATACCAATCCTTCCTTTATCACCTTCTGGTAAACCCTCTGTTAACAAAGTCCAGTTCTCACCACCATCTGTTGATTTATACAAACCACTACCCGGTCCTCCACCATGAAAACCAAATGGTCGACGGCGACGCTGATAAGTAGCTGCATACATGATATTGGGATCAGAAGGATCCATTGCTACGTCAGTGACACCTGTATTTTCATCGATGGAAAGCACATTCTTCCAGTTCTTACCACCATCAGTAGTTTTATACAATCCTCTTTCTTCATTGGGTCCCCAAAGGTGTCCTAAGGCTGCCACGAAAACAGTGTTTGTATCATTAGGGTGCAAGGCGATTCTCCCAATGTGGTGGGAATCTTTTAACCCCATATTCGTCCAGGTTTTTCCGGCATCTTTTGATAAATAAACGCCATCACCCCAAGAAGAACTCTGTCTGTTGGCACGTTCGCCCGTACCTACCCAAACAAATTTGGGATGCTTTTGGTGAAGAGCAATAGCTCCTACTGAGTGGGAAGTTTCTTTTTCAAAAACAGGCTTAAAAGTCACTCCGTTATTGCTTGTCTTCCAAATACCACCTGTCGCAGTAGCTACATAAATGATGTAAGGATCACTTTCCTGTACAGCCATATCTACAACCCGTCCACTCATTGCCGCAGGGCCAATATTTCTGAATTTTAAATCTTTGAATACATCAGCAGATTGTGCTGATAAGGTAAGGCTAGTTAGTAGTATAGTCAATAAGGTAAATAGTTGCTTCATCATACTCTTTCAATTCGGTAAATAATTTGATATTGTCAGTTTGATAAATATAACGGATCTCAATGAATTGAAGGTAATGGTGTTTGTTTATTTTACATTGTGGAGAAGGTCTGGTTCTTAGCTGTTAATTTTTAGTTTTATCATATGGCATTGAAGTGGTCACCTCACTAGTGAAGTGACCACTTCAATCTAATTTTACTATATTATCGACATCCAAACAGTCAGTACATCATCATCTACTACAATAGAATGACAGAGAAAATAAACCTTTTCTTAGCTCAACATTACGGTCTTCAAGAAATCATTTCCACCCAACAATTAGCTGGTGAGTTTGATCTTAACTTTAGAGTTCAAACCAATGAAGAGACCTACTTGGTCAAGATTGCTGATGAAGTAGAGCTTGAGGTTAATCTGGACGAGCAAAATAGGATCATGCAGTTTCTGAAAGACTATGATTTCGATTTTGAAGTGAGTCAGATCATCCCTAATAAAGATGGTCAATTGATAGGTCAAATCGAACTAAGTTCGGGTAAGTATCAATACATCAGATGCTTAAGTTGGATAGGAGGAATGCCGTTAGCAAAGGTATCGCTGCAAAAACCAGCGTTACTGGAAAATATTGGGCATTCTTGTGGTCAGTTGATGCAGGCACTCGGTGATTTTTACCATGCATCCGCTCAAAGGTGGCACAAATGGGACATTCAAAATGCAAACTGGGTAAAAGAGCATTTAAGTCTTTTAGATGCAGATATCCGTCCTATCGCAGAAAAGGCGATTGCAAAATTTGAATCGGTCATTCATCCTTCCCTAAAAAGAACACGTCAAAGTGTTATTTATAATGATGCCAACGATTACAATATCCTCGTTCATAAAAAAGAGAATGAATATAGAGTAGCTGGCTTAATCGACTTTGGTGATGCTATTTTCTCACATCCGGTGATAGATGCCGCTGTGACAATTACTTACGCTGCCATGGACCAAGCCATTCCATTAGATGCAGCACTTAATGTCTTACGAGGCTATCATAAAGCCTTTCCACTTTCAGAAAAAGAATTGGAGTTACTTTATGATTTGGTAATGATCCGAGTAATCGTAAGTCTAACTGTCGGAACCTTAAATCGACATAATGAACCTGACAATGAATATTTACAAATCAGTCAGGCCGCAGCAAAGGAACTTTTAAAAAAATGGGACTCAATTTCCGAATCATATGCCTATTACGCCTTTAGACAAGCATGTGGAATGGAAGCTTGTCCTAAGGCCAGTGACTTTCGTATTTACATGCAAGAAGAACAAGCACATTTTCATCCAATAGTTAATCTACAAGGAGAGCAGCCCTATTTCATGGATTTAGGGGTGGGAAGTTGGGAATTAGGCAATAATTCACAATTTGATACCATCGAAGCTTTTGAAGAGACCATCAATCAGGTGCTCAAACAGTCGGGAAAAACCTATGGCATTGGTGGTTATGGAGAAATACGTCCGGTCTATACCACAGATGCTTATTTGGTACAAGGCAATATGGGGCCGCAGTGGCGTACAGTGCATTTGGGTATGGACATTTGGGGTCCGGCTTATACCAAAGTATATGCTCCAATTGATGGTGTGGTACATAGCTTTCAAAACAATGATCACGAACGAGACTACGGTCCAACCATCATTTTAGAACACAAAGTTTCCGATCAACTCACTTTCTATACTTTGTATGGTCACCTTAGCCATGACTCCATTATTGACCTACAAATTGGTCAAGTAATAAAAAAAGGACAAGAAATCGCTCGCTTCGGAGATGCTCATGAAAATGGACAATGGCCTCCACATTTACACTTTCAGGTCATGCTCGATTTGTTGGAAAAATCGGGAGACTTCCCAGGGGTAGGTTTTCCTTCAGAACAAGAAGTCTGGCTCAGCATTTGCCCGGATGGAACACCTTTTTGCAAAACAAGTACACCGAATCACAGAGAAAAGATTTCTGCTAAACAGATCCTTTCAACTCGAAAGAAAGTATTGGGTAGAAGCCTAAGTATTTCCTATAAAAAAAAACTACACATGCTCAGAGGGTACAAGCAGTACCTCTATGAAGCAGATGGCAGAAGGTATCTGGATACGGCTAATAATGTAGCGCATGTAGGCCATGAACATCCTGCTGTTGTAGCTGCGGGGCAAAAGCAAATGGCTGTTTTAAATACGAATACAAGGTACCTACATCCGGAAATCGTACAATATGCGGAAGAGCTCCTCGCCACTTTTCCTCCTGAACTCAATGTGGTTCATTTTGTCAATTCCGGGAGTGAAGCCAACGAAGTGGCCATGCGGATGGCACAAACCTGGTCGGGACAAAAAGATTTCTTGGTAATGGAAATTGGCTATCATGGCAATACGACCGGTTGCATAGACATCAGTAGCTATAAATTTGATGGTAAAGGTGGAAGAGGTGCATCTGATCACATTCACGTTATGCCTATGCCTGATGTATATCGAGGTATTCACAGAGATCCGAATACAGCAGGTAAAGTTTATGCTGATTATTTAGAAAAAAAGATCCAGGAGTTAAAAGTTCAAGGAAAAGCACCTGCCGGCTTTTTCTGCGAAAGTATACTGAGTTGTGGTGGGCAAATTGTATTACCAGAGGACTACCTTAAAGAAGCTTATCAACATGTGAGAAAAGCAGGTGGACTTTGTATAGCCGATGAAGTACAAACCGGATTTGGTCGTGTAGGTTCTCATTTTTGGGCTTTTGAGCTGCAAGGAGTAGTGCCGGATGTTGTCACTTTGGGCAAGCCCATCGGAAATGGCCATCCTTTAGGAGCTGTAGTAACCACAGAAGCCGTAGCGAATGCCTTCGCCAACGGCATGGAATACTTCAATACTTTTGGTGGAAATCCGGTTTCTTGTTCGATCGGAAGAGCCGTGCTCAAAACCGTCAAAGAAGAAGGGTTGCAACAAAATGCACTGGACGTTGGTAATTATTTGCTGGCCGGCTTGGGCGAATTGCAAAAAGAGTTTCCCTTCATCGGTCATCTCCGTGGACATGGACTCTTCCTGGGCATAGAACTGGTCAAAGATCCAGCATTGAGAAATCCAAATGCCGAAGCGGCCAGTTATTTAGCCAATAGCATGCGAGAATTGGGCATACTCATGAGTACGGATGGACCGGATTACAATGTGATGAAGATCAAGCCGCCGATTTGTTTTTCAAAGGAAAATGCTGATTTTTTGTTGGAAATGATGCGGAAGGTGATGAAGGATATCTAGAAGTCTCACCATTGAGTCGAAAGAGTTACATGGAGTACTCTATGTAACTCTTTCGACTCAATGGTGAAAAATCACAACATAAGCAGCACCTCACCCGTCATTTGTCGTTCCATTCCATCATCCATACGGATAACAGCCCGGTACACATACACGCCCGTAGGCAACAATTCACCATTCAAATACCCATTCCAGGCAGTAGACCTATCATTGGGATTGAGAAATCGCTTACTGTAAACCATGGTTCCCCAGCGGTCAAAAATGTCTAATGCTATGACTCTTTGGAGATCCGAGCCACCCTGGATAAAGAACAGGTCATTGACGCCATCTCTGTTAGGAGAAAAAATATTAGGAATGTAGACTTCATAGTTGGACAATTCAAAGTGAATGAGGCGCTCACAGCCCTCTTCAGTGGGTTCGGTAAAAGTGTATTCGCCGGCTACGTCAAATTGACGAATGCCGAATTGGTAGGCTTCCCCTTTGAAAATTTTTGCCTGAAAGGTGTCGGCAATTTCTGACAATACCCTGAAATTTAACCTAATAATGCTGTCGCAACCATTCTTGTTGATCAATGTATCACTATAAATACCGGATTCAGTTAAGATTTGGTCGTTGAATTTAAAAGTTTCACCCGGACAAACTTCTTGTAAGACTTGTGTTTGGAAGACTGGAATCGTATGGATATAAGGCAAAGAAATGGTACACCCATTTTCATCCAAAACCCTAACCTGATATTCTCCCTCTCCATATTGCACCACCATACTCGAACTGTCTTCTCCAACTAATGCAATTCCATTTTTATACCACTGATAAGAATGCTCTACAACTTCAGGTACATGCAGTTGAAAATCTGCTGAGCAAGGATGACCGGAAAAAGTGATGTGATAATCAAAAGCCTCTGGTTCATCTAATAAAAGATTATCCAGGAAATAGTAAATATCTACATCTGAAGTAATGTCTACGCAATCAGGACCGATGCAAATGGCATAGGTATCAAACTCGGCTCGGAATTTCATTTGTGCACTGATCCATTTATCTTCGCCTTCTACTTCTACATCTTCGAGTTGTATCCAATTGCCCTCATTAGCTGGGCACCCCACTTCTCTGTTTTCCACTCCAAAAGGTAAATCAGAACAATTGGGAGCAGCAAAAATGGCCACAGTAGTGGGAGGTGAGTTTCTTGGGTTGGTAAAACCAATATTGAATTGCATGAGATATTCTTCACCTTGAATCATAGGCTCGGTCAAACAAGCTCCGGCATATTCTTTCCAACTTGGTGTAGGCGTACCAATGAATCGTCCATTTCTATAACCTACGCAACCTTCTCCATCGGGAAATGGAAGTGGCGGCGGTAAATTGGCCCACCCCATATAGCCACAAGAATGAATGAAATCAGTAGTTGGTGTAGAGGCTTGTATCCAGGTATCAGCACAAGACAATTCAGAACGCATCTCCGGGCAGCAATTGTACTCTTCAAAGGAAGGATTTGGTATGAGGGAAGTAGGCCCTTCTATTCTACAAATACAATCAACATCATTGATATCAATAAATCCATCTTCATCGTCATCTATCCCATTGTCACATATTTCTACTAGCCGTACAGGAGCGAACAGCATTGGATATGCGAACATCAAAAAGGCCATTTTCCAGATTAGAAAGGTATTCATAAATCAGCACTACAATATGGCCTTAAAATACGATATTATGGCCTGAAAAATTAACCCAACCTATAATTTTCAAGGACTTTCCAGCAATTGTCCGCAAATTCACATTATTACTTTCAAATGCACTTTAATAAGTTATCCCGAATTTTCGATTAATCCAAAAATTCGACCTTTTTAAGCTACAGACTACACTTTGCTGTGTGATGATATGATTATCAATATTTTACTTTAATCCTTCCTTTTGCCTTGAAGCAAAACGAAACCAAAAAATTCAAGGTTGTATTTGTTTTTTGTGTTCCGGACCTTAAATAATCACATAAGTACACAGTTCAATCAAATAAGTACATCCTTACTTCTCAATCTCCACCACCTTTGTCCATATCGATTTTCAACTACTAAAAGGTATTGCTGCATAAAGATCTATTCTATTTAAGTGGAGTATTTATCGCAGCTAGTTAAGACACAAAAACTTACAAACAACTCAAACAATCCATTATGCAAAACTCAAAAATCAAAAGAAAGCTACTTGTCATTTTAATGACGCTCACAGGGTTCCTTGCTATCCATGCACAAACCAACCTAAACATGAATGGGGATCCTCACAAAGTTGATTACAACGACAATAATCGAGTACAAGAGTTCAAATTACCCAATGATATCACTCATGGCAGGATCTACCTTGAAGCCATAGGAGCAGATGGAGGAGTAAGAAGAAATAAAGATGGGGATCAGGTTTTAGCCCAAGGAGGTCAGGGTGCAGTTATGGGCGCTTGGTTTGAAATTGGAAAAGGAAGTGGAAAGATTCCTCCTGGCTCAACCATTTTATTCATTATCGGAGAAAGAGGTACAAGTGTTTCTACAGGAGTAGATGGTAGTGGTGCAGGTGGTGGAGGGACTGCTATCTTTTATCAACCTCCTAATAATGGTCGCTGGACAATTTTGGTTGCAGCAGGTGCAGGAGAAGGTGGTGGTGGAAAGGTACATGGTGGTCCCGGAGAAACCTTTGGCTGTGTAGATATTGATTCACCTGATTATGGTAAGAATGACGCTTATTGTTTTGTCTTAGGACCTTATAGTTCCTTATTTCCATGTGATGCAGGAGGAAGTGCTTTTCATGACACCCGAAGCCAACAATACGAGGATTTTTACGATGAAGAATATTATACCTGTAGTACCGGTGGCCAAAGTGGGTGGCCGGGTGCCACTACTTTTCCAACAAGCCCGGTAAAGCCTACCGGAGGAGAAGGTACACAACCCAAATCAGGTATAGATGGAGGTTTTGGTTTTGGTGGTGGTTCAGCAGGATCAAAAGGTACCAGTGTACCAGGTTCAGGAGGTGGATTTACCGGGGCTTCAGGTTCAGGAGGAGGTAGCTATATCAATCCAAACAACAAAATGACACAGTACGAAGAAAAGAGAATACGTCGTGGAAATACCCAAAATCCCCAACATGGCAGGGTACGTTATAAAGTGCTAAGTGCTCCTGTTGCTATTTGTAATGATTTAACACTAGAATTTAACAATCCGGATCCTAAATTTATTCCTGTAACTGAATTGGTGAAAAACACCTTCAGCTATATGGGAGAACCACTTTATTATAACACTCCAACAGCTCTTGAAAATGGAACATTAATCAGGTTGAGTTGTGAAAATGCAGGAAGCAACATATTTCCAATTAATGTTATAGGTGGATATGTTGGATATACCAGTAATTGTAATGCTACGATTCATATTGTAGAAAATACGACCCCCGTTTTAGAATGTCAAGATATTGAAGTAACTGCCAAGTCTTATGGCGAAATAAACATAACGCCTAAACAGCTAATGGATAAGTTTCACAACCAATGTATGCATCTTGAACCTGCCAAATTGTGGTTTGATGATAGTAAGCTTACCTATTCTTGTGTACCGGGAGGTCAAAAAACAGAAAGCGTTTTATTATCTG
>JBCBCD010000119.1:10323-11409 GCA_038530915.1 Bacteroidota bacterium | reverse complement strand
AATCATTAATTTTATCTGGAAGCATCTAAAATGCTTCTTATACGGTATCAAGGCTGCAAATCTAATTAATTTTAATCTTAGCTACACTTTGTAAACCATATAATTTGAATTGATACAACATACTTCATCCAATCATAAGTTCCATCAACTGCTTTCTTTCAGTTTTACCATACAATTGAGTAAAGCCATAGGGACGGTGGTGAGTGCTATTGTGTTGATGAGGTTGCTCGACCCGGAGGCTTTCGGCTTATTGGGAATTGCCAGAGTATTTATTGAGTTTGGGTGGCTATGGGCTGGCTTGATCATGGGAAAAGCCATTATTAATGATGACAAAATTACGTCTTTGGCATTAAGTAGTATTTTCTGGCTACTGATCTTCCTTAGCATTGGAATTATTGGGTTGTTTGTGGGAATGGCTTACTTGATTGCATGGTGGTACGAAAATCAAATGTTGATTGAAATAGTTATGATATTAAGCCTGACCATCTTTTTTCAGGCAATGTCGATGGTTCCTGATGCCTTACTACAAAAAAGGCTACAACTTAGAGCCCAGGGAATGGTATGGCTAATTGCTTTTGGGGTTTCTTTTGGTTCAGCCATCTATTTGGCCAATAATGGATATGGAGTTTGGAGCTTGGTCTATCAATTGCTTCTTTTTTATGGTTTTCAGGCTGTAGGAAGTTTATTGATAGTCCACTGGAAACCTGACTTGGCTTTTTCATTAATATCTATTAAAAGCCATATAGCTTATGTCAAGCCACTTTTGGGTTCGGAAAGTTTGACTTATATAGCCACCAAAATGGACGATTATCTGATTGGAAAATACCAAGGGGTCACGGAATTGGGGATTTACAACCGAGCCTATACACTGGTAGCTCTTCCTTTTAGACTGTTATCCAGAGCTTATAATCAAATTTTGTTTCCCATCTTTAGCGAAGCCAAAGAAAATGAAACCTTACTGAGAACGCAGTTTCAAAAAACCTTCTTAGAGCTTTCGTACTTGATGTGGCCCATTATTAGTTGGGGAATATATTATCGCGATGTGTTGATTGAAGAAGTGCTGGGAAAAAATTGGTTACCTATGTC
>JBCBCD010000119.1:0-10313 GCA_038530915.1 Bacteroidota bacterium | reverse complement strand
ACCTATGTCTGATTTAATTCTACCTTTTGCCATTGCTGGTGGACTCAGAGCATGGATTAGCATGACTCAAAATATTTACCTGAGTTTGGGGGAGACCAAAAAAGTGGCTCGACTCAATTATTGGATGCAGGGCTTGATAATCATTGGTATTCTTATTGGTATTAATTTTGGATTAGTAGCAGTTGCTTATGCTTATCTTATTGTCACTGGTTTTATGCTGGTGCCTTTTTTTAGTGGTGCTTTAAGTTTAATAAAACTCAAGAGGATAGGTACTTTCTTGAAGCATTTGCTTTTACTTGTTCCTGCCATATTCCTGCTACTGTTGTTATTCGGACAAATGAATTTTTGGTTAGGTGCTGTGTTTACAATTTTTGTGAGCGTAGGCTTGCTAATTTTAAAAAGATGAAAGAAATCTCGATCATCATACCCAACTTGAACAATAAAGAGCGCCTATTCGCGTGCCTTTATGCTGTTTTTGCTCAGATAAGAGAAGATGTAGAGGTAATACTGGTAGATAATGGGTCAACAGACGGGGCTAAGCAAGTTGTAAATCATTTTGATGTAAAGTTTATAGAAGTAAGACATCCCAAAAGTCCTTATGTCTGCAAAAATGAAGGCTTAAAAATAGCTACAGGTAACTATATTATCTTCTTGGATTCCAATTGCATTCCCCATCCTGATTGGTTAAAAGCAGGACTTCAACTACTGACAGAAAACCAGGCTGATTTAGTCATTGGCCCTTTGGTTTATGAATATTCTAATCCACCTTCAAAACATGAGCGATTTGATTTTCTTTATTCTATTGTCAGGGAAGAAGATATGATGCATAAGACTTCACTACCAGGTGGTAACCTGTTTGTAAGAAAGGAAGTAATAGAGAAGATTGGTGAATTCCCGGAAGTAAGATCTAAGGGAGATATTATTTGGACCAATAAGGCATACCATGCAGGTTTTAGATTGGGTTATGCTAAAGATGCAAAGGTTGACTATCCTGCAAAAGGAAAAGAAGCTTTATCGAAGAAGGCCATTAGATTGGGCAATGGTGCCTACTTTCAATGGCAGTTAGCCCGCAAATCATTTGATTGGAAATGGTACATTTATTGGTTGAAAAATTACTTACCACCTTCTCCTAAGTTTTTGATGATGCTAATGCAACTTAATCAAAGGGAGAGAACCCAACTGAATACTTTTCAATTATTTTGGCTTGCATGGGAATTTAAAATAGGTTTGGCTAAAGGAATGAAGCAGGCAATGATCCATCATGCCCAATAATCTACAGGGCCTTCATTTCTTCTTCTATTTTGGGGTTCATGTAAGCCCGAGGCTCTGTAGTACAAGCCTGCAATCACACCAAATACAAAACCGCCAATATGTGCCCAGTATGCAATACCTGCACTTTCAGTATTCATTTCATTAAGTGTGTTTGTTCCACTCATCCATTGATTGAAAATCCAAAATCCGAGGAATAAAAATGCAGGAACCCTAAAGGGAAAAACGATAAATAGAAGCTTGACTCTGGACGCAGGAAACATAACCAAATAAGCGCCTAAAACAGCCGCTATGGCTCCACTAGCTCCCACTGTTGGTATTGTACTGGATGGGTAAAAATAAATATGCAAAGCATGAGCAGCCAGACCACCCAATAAATAGAATAATATGAACCTACGACTTCCTATAACGGCTTCAATATTATCAGCAAAAATCCATAGGAATAACATATTAGATAACAAATGCCAGATTCCTCCATGAAGAAACATACTGGTAAATAAGGTATATAATTCTTCCCCTTGCATGATTTTAGCAGGAACAGCACCGTAAGTCATCGTGATCGCATAGGCCTGGTCAGGTACCAACACAAATTCGTAAATAAAAACCAGCACATTAGCCAGTAATATCCCATAACTCATGGTAGGATAATAACCACCTTTAATATTGTCATCACCAATTGGAAAGATCATAATGTTATTTTAAAAAGCTAATACGGAGGATCAAGTGCCTCCTTGGAGCACTTGATCCTCTGTAGTGGAAGAAGTAATATTGTAAAGTTAGATCATTTCATAGCTATAGAAAAAAAGATTAGATGAATTCATATTAAATTTGGATTTGAAATCGAAGTTGACTAGAGTTTAGCCAATTTCATAACTCCCAAAACAAGAAATGCGAGAAGATGAAGCCAGTTTTAATAATTGTCTTTTTAATGATCATAAGTGTAGGTGCTGCCAAAGCACAAATGTGGAACGGTACGGATACACTCTATGGGAATGAATGGATTCAAGAGGGTCAGGATTACTATAAGTTCAAGTTGAATGAAGATGGGTTATATCGCATTTCTTATGAAACCCTCCTGGATGCAGGTCTTCCTTTAGACCGTATTAATACAGGTGAATTTCAGTTGTACAGAAATGGAGAGCAAGTCCCTCTCTTTATTTCATCCAATGGTCTAAACCTGCAAGCTGGAGATTTCATCGAGTTCTATGGCTACCGCAATACAGCTGATCTAGATGCTGAACTCTACCTCGATCCAGAGCAAGAGCAGCTGAATCCTTACTACAGTATGTTCAATGATTTTGCTACTTATTTTCTTACCTGGGATGAAAGTCCATCCCTTCGATATCAAATAGCAAGTAATGAATGGGATGAAACTCAAGCTACTATTGATTGGCATTGGTCTACCTTGGTCAAATTTTACAATACAGATGCTCATCAACGGAGGTGGGATATTTCCAATGAAATTGAGTACTGTTTATTTGATGAGGGAGAAGGTTTTGGTGCACCGTTAAGGCAAACTTCTCAGGAGACTTTTAGATTGGTAGGTTTGCTTAATGAACAAGAAGCTTCCATCGAATTGACTGCCTTTGCAAATAATAGCTCTCACCAAGCTGAGTTGACCTGGAATGGACAAACTATTTATTCAATTAATTTATTAAGCGGCTACCAATTGTTGAAGGTGGATACAACTATTGCTGCCAACTTCTTACAAAATCAAAATACCTTAGACCTAACTGGTCGAGCAGGAGGAAATGATCTATATGGTTTAGGCAGCATTAAGGTACGATACCCTCGAGATTTTAATCTTAGAGATTCCAGTCACTATGTTTTTGAACTGGGTAGTGGAGCTAATGGAAATATTGCAGTTACTAATTTCAATGGCACAGTAGATAATGTTGTCTTGTACGATTTTAATAATAATACCCGGATACCTGCTATCAATATTGGCCAAAGCCTTCAATGGGGAATAGAAGCTCGAGCTACGGATATGCGTTATGGCATCTTTAATACTGATTTTGCCAAGTCAATTAGTGCCTTAGAGCCAGTTAATTGGACTGACCTCAGTCAGAGTGCATCTAATTATATCATCATAACACATTCTGATTTGTGGGAAGGAGCAACTACCTACGCCAACTATAGAACTTCACAAATTGGTGGTGCTTACAATGTTCAACTCGTTTCTATCGCTGACATTTACAACCAGTTTGGATTTGGTATTCAAAATCATCCTATCGCACTTAGAAATTTCATTCAATACATCCATAGAAATTGGGGAAACTTGGACTATGTTTTCTTAATGGGACATGGCTTTAGCTATCGTGACACTCGCAAAGGACTTAATCCTAATTTCACTCAAAAAAACCATTTGCCGCCTTACGGCTATCCAGGATCTGATAATGGATTTTTTGCGGAAAAAGGAAGTGTTATACCTGTAATTGCAAACGGTCGCTTGGCTGTCAATAACAATGAAGAAATTTTAATTTACCTCAATAAGGTAAAAGCACATGAAGCAAGTTTTTTAGAACCTGCAACCGTTAAGGATCAATTGTGGCGGAAGGAAATCATTCATATTGTCGGTGGGGAAGATGAAAATGAACGCAGGGTTTTCAAGTTTTACATGAAAAATATGGAGGAGGTGGTTTCTGCTAATGGTTATGGTGGTTTAGTCCGAACTTTTGAAACCGGAGAGTCTTCAGATATTGATCTATCTACCACAGAACAAATTATCGAAGATTTTAATGAAGGTGTTGGGATGAAAGTATTTTTGGGGCATGGCAGCGTTACAACCACTGAATTTGGTTTAGATGATCCTCTAGCTTTTGATGTTAACAACAGGTACCCTTTGCTCTTTTCTTTAGGTTGTTTGACTGGTTATTTGCATGATAATCAACGAAGCTTAAGCGAAGATTTCATCCTAACACCGAATAGAGGGGGAATAGGCTATGTAGCTATGGGCGGACTAGCTTATGCAAGTAATTTAGAAGATTTCAGTAGGGCATTCTATAACTATTTGGGTAATGATCTTTTTGATGCAGGAATGGGAGATATTATGAAGCGCATCAATGAAACCATACCTTCTAATAGTATAGGTAGGTATTCTCTACTGGAGCAAATCAATTTTCATGGTGACCCTGCTATCAAAATGAATGTAGCTCGATCACCGGATTATACTTTTGATTTTGAATCTGTAGCACTCTCTTCGAATCAACTAAATACGCTGCAAGATTCATTTTCGGTATCTTTTTCTGTCTATAATATTGGCTTCAATCAGGTTGATACTATGGCCTTAGAGTTGAAGCGAACTTTTCCTGATGGACGATATGAAATTGTTTTGGATACTATTGTTTCACGTGTGGGGGAAATGAAAATGAGTTATCGATTGCCCATTGGTGGAGAGGAAGCACAGGGAGAAAACAAAATCGAATTAAGGATAGATGTAAATGATGAAGTATCAGAATTACCAGCCAATAGGGCTGAGTCTAACAATACCTTAGTAGCCAATGATGGAAGAATAGGATATACTTTTTTTATACGCCCAGTAAGTCTAGCACCTTTATTCCCTGAAGATCAAGGTATGATTGACCAAGACAATTGGCGTATGGTGATTTCTATGTCTGACTTTATTGGCCCGGAAAAGACATTAGAATGGGAGCTGGATACTGTCTCTTCTTTTGATAGTCCATATAAGTTATCGACTACAATGACCACTATTGGTGGGGTCGTAGAGTGGTCGCCTTTGATAGAGCCATTAGACGATCAAGTTTATTTTTGGCGCGTTAAAGAATCTTCTTTGGAGAATAGCCCATGGATAGATCGATCTTTTGTTTTTGAAGGAGAAAAATACGGCTGGAACCAATCGGTATTTGAACAACTATTAGTGGATAGTTTGAGTGGATTAGCTTTTAACAGGGAGGAAGAAGATTTATCCTATCGATTTAGATTAAATGGAGTTACTGGTTCTTCCAGTAGTATACCCGGAACTTTTAGGACAAAATACGAATATAACAACGATAGAATATATAGGTCGCCACGTTTATGGGATCGTAGTCTTGGAGTGCTTTATAATTGTATCAGTATTTCTGTTTTTAATCCCAATACCGGAGAAATTGTCTTCAACCCAGTGGAAGCTCAATATGGCAGCTTGAATGGAGAGGGAGTTCCTTATCCAACTTTCCTTTTCTTGACAGATACTCCGGAAAATAGAAACAATGCTGCAACATTTATGGATGAAATTATTGAGGAGGGGTATTACGTATTGTTTATGACCTTTTTTGATCGCAATAATGGAGATCTTTTTGTGGAAGAATGGGCAGCAGATTCACTCATTTATGGCAAAAGCCTTTACAGTGTTTTGGAAAAACAAGGGGCACAAGAGGTGAGGACAATGGCTACAGTAGGCAATCTTCCTTACGCTTTTGTATACAAAAAAAATGAAGAACCGATTGCAGAAGAATTATCATTAGATCCCACAGTACCTGCAGTAGTATCCTTCAATCTTCCAAGCTTTATTCCCAATGGTTCTTTGTTTTCCGTACCAGTAGGGCCAGCGGTCAACTGGCACGAAATGGAATGGGCGTTTCCCGATAATGCTAATGATGATATTGCTGTTTCTATCTTTGGATTAACAGAAAAAGATGGAGCTGCCAACTTATTGTATACATCTACAGATTTAGAAGGCACTTACTCGTTGAAAGAGGTGAATACTTCTCTATATCCATACTTACTACTACAATACGAATGTACAGATTCTGTAGACTATACTCCTGCAATAATTGATTATTGGCGAGTAGCTTATGATCCTTGGGATGAATGGGCATTGAGTCCGGGGGAGGATTTTCTATTTGAAAAAGATACCTTACAACAAGGAAAAAGCCTTAAACTCAGTGCAGAGTTGAAAAGAATTAAAGGGATTAGCGCTGATTCAATAGAATGGCAGTTTACCATTCGTTCAGCCAATAATGAAGAAAGCAGTTCTTTACAAACCATCAAGGCAGAAGGCTTTAACTCAACTTACGACATTGAACTTGATCAATCAACAATAGAATTATCAGGTGCTCAGGAGTTGATCATTAGTGCTGACCCTAAGGAGACCGTACCTGAAGAGGTGGTATTCAATAACTTTGCATTTCTACCTTTTTATGTAGAAGGCGATCAGGTAGCTCCCGCTTTAGATGTAACCTTTGATGGTAAGCACATCATAGATGGCGAATTGGTGTCAGCGAGTCCGTTTATTAATATTTCCTTATTGGATGATAATGATATTCTTCAAGTAGAAGATACGGCTTCATTTAGAATTTGGGTGGTTGCACCCGATAGAAGCGTGCAGGAGATTTATCATACTGATCCAAGCATAACTTTTTACAGTGCCACACAAAATAATGGTCGTGCAAAAGTGGAGTATCAACCTACTTTTGCAATCGATGGAACTTATACTTTAAGGATTAGTGCCAGAGATGCAAGCGGCAATCAAAGTGGAGGTAAAATTTATGAGTCCCGTTTTGAAGTGATTACTCAAAGTCAAATATCTAATATTTTGCCTTATCCCAATCCATTCACTACTTCCTGTAGGTTTGTGTATACGCTGACCGGGAGCCAGCAGCCAACCAACTTTAAACTACAAATAATGACCGTATCTGGTAGAGTAGTAAGGGAAATTGGACCTGATGAATTTGGCTTTCTGGAGTTTGGTACCAATCTTTCAGACTTTGAATGGGATGGAACTGATCAGTTTGGTGACCTGCTTGCCAATGGTGTGTACCTGTACAGGCTCATTGCAGAAGATCAGAATGGGGAGCAATTTAAAACTTATGAGACGGGAGCAGATAAATTTTTTAAAGAAGACTTTGGAAAAATCGTGATTTTGAGATAGTATTTCTGATCTGACGAAAAAGCCAATAGGGGATTGGATAATAATTATACTGACGGATAGGGATGCCTCCTAAGTCTGATTTAAAATCATTGACTGTTTTTATGGCCTTTGCCTTGTCTTTTGGATTATATCCACCAAAATCTAGAAATGAAAATCCTCTATTCTGAAAATATTGATAGTCTTCATAAAAAAGAAGTCGATTGGCTCTTCCACACATCGCTTTAAATTCTGATTCATTAGATTTTCTATAGGCAGAACAATTATACCTCAACAGGGCAATCTTTTGATCCTGATCCAGGTAATAGAAATGAGCTACCAATACTTCGCCAGATGTTGTTGCCAGTTTGGTAACCAAATGTGGGATATGCGGATCAAATTTTTCCGTATTAATGGGAGCAAGATTCTTAGCCTGGACGGTAAGGTTAAATAACTCAATGATGGTGTCAATATCTTGATCAGTGATAAACTGTAAATGGTCTTTTCCTGCTCTTCTAATCTTGTTTCGGCTTTTAGAACTAAGACTCATGAGCCATTCTTCAGCCGGAATGTTGAAATCAAATCTTAGTGTATAAAAGGGAATCCTGATGTGGGAAAAAAGAAACACTTTTTCTGAAGCTTGCAAATAAACCTGACTAATGCCAGGTTTTAGTTCTTGTAAACTTGGAAAAGTGATCCAGGTAAGGTATTTCTTTTTTTCCTTGATCATATTATACTTTCATATACCTCTTTGATCCGGCTTGCAATTTTGATAGAATCAAATTTTTCCTGGGCTAGAGTACGAATCATTGTAGGTTGGTATTGTTTATAATGGGTTGCCACTTTTGTAATAGCTTCAGCCAGTGCTTGAGGGTTTTCAGTAGGAACCAATAGGCCGGATGTTTCAGTTAAAATATCTTCTGATCCAGCTGTGGCTGTTGCTACTATAGGCTTACCACAAGACATAGCTTCAATCAAAGTAATGCCAAAAGTTTCCCATCTACTTGCCGATACATAAATGTGGCAGTTTTGCATTTGATGAAGGACTTGAGCCCTGTTTAGTTGTCCAAGAAAAGTAACATTGTCTTCCAGGCCATATTGCTTTATCAATTGAATCAGGTTTTGTTTACCTGGCATTTCATCTCCAAGGGATAGGTGAAAATTGAAAGATGAAGTTTTTAATTCATTTAGAGCTTCGATCAGTATATCAATACCTTTGGTATGAATAGGATCTCCAATGGATAATAATTGAATGGTTTTATCTTTTAATAGGGGCATTTTTTTGGGGGTAAAAAAACGGCTATCTACTAAGTTGGGAATTACGATTATTTTTTGATCAGTATATGTTTTCATTTGATCGGCTAATCCTTGACTTACTGCTATCAATTGATCGCATGATTCATATGCCTTTTTAACCACAGAGATGAGTCGATTGGGAACATTATGGTTTAATATAGCAGAACTATGTTCGGTAAGAAGATAAGGGACTTTTTCTTTTGCTTTTAGTTTTGCTGCAACAGCTCCGGCTAAGAAGCTATGGGCATGTATCAAATCTGGCTTTCCCTGATCTTTTTTATATTGATCATACACTTTACTGAATTGCTTGATCCACAAATCAATGAGAAAAGAATTGAGTTTTGGAAATGCAAATTGATGATGAAAATAGGTTGATATTGAATTTGTTTGGCTATAATACGTAGAAAGAAAAGGATAAGATCTACCCAAAGCGCTGTAAGCTATGGCAACATCAATACCATTTTCACTTAATGCATCAGCTTGTTCTTTTATAAATATTCCGCCACCTTTGCCCTGATAATCATAGTACCAGGAAGGCATAATTAAAACCTTCATTTCAATTTAGATTCATGCATAATTCCGATTCGAAAACAATTTATCGATTGTGGGTTCAAGATGAAAGGCCGGCTGCTTTGCCCATTTTCTTTGAACCTGATTGGTTGGATTTGTTTGGAAACTGGAATGTTTGTATTGTAAACGGAAAGAATGGTAATATTGAAGGAGTCTTGCCTTATTCCTTTGAAAAAAAATGGGGACAAACGTTTATCAACTTGCCGCCTTTGTGTCCTTACCTAGGTCCTTATCTTGTGTATCCCGATTTTGAAAAAAACTACAGTCGCTATTCTTTTGAAAATCGAGTCCTAGAAGCTTTAATTAAGCAATTACCCAATACTTTTTTCTACAAGCAAAAATGGGTCAATCCACCTCAAAATGGACAAGCTTTTTTATGGAATAAATTTAGACTACACACGGCCTACACTTACATTATTAATGATATAAAAAATCTTGAACGTGTATGGTCAGGATTTAAAAAATCAGTGCGCAATAAAATCAAACAGGCAGAGACAGAATATGAAGTCCTTGAAAAAAATGATCCCGAATTATTTTGGCGACTTCATAAGCAAGTATATGACCTACAGAAAATGCATGTCCCCTATACGCAAGACGTATTCAACAAGGTGTACCATTATGGTAGCAAAACCAATAGAGGGAAGTTGTTTTTTGCTTTCAATCAAAAGAAGGAAGCCGTTGCTGCACTTTTTCTGGTAAATGATCAAGAAAGTGTTTATTTATTGGGCTCGGGTAGGACTTCTAATGAAGAAGCAAAAGTAAGTAGTTTATTAGTTTGGAATGCCATCAAGCACTATTCTACAGTAGTAGATCAGTTTAATTTTGAAGGAAGTATTATCAAACGCATTGCCACATTCAATCAGTCATTTGGTGGGGAATTAATTCCTTATCTCTTGGTTTATAAATATCAAAACCGCTGGGTGGAAGCACTGCATGCCATTAGGAGGAATGCTGGTTGAATAAGTACTTGACGAACTCATCGAACTGATACCTCCAACTGAACGATGTTCTGTTCATTTCAACAAGCCTTTGCTTTCCTGTTTTTTCCCAATACTGATATTCCTGAAGAATGAATGACTTGATTTCCTCTACATGATTTTCCCCTTCACAGGCTACTTTTCCCAATGGGAATTGGGTGAATATTTCTTCAAACTCTTCCTCTTCTGTGCCTTTCACAGAAACCAAAATGGGAACCTGAGCAGCCACATAATCATAAAATTTAGCGGTTAGTATACCGTTCAGTTTAGTACTACTCCAGCTCAATATCAAGTTGATATTACTCTTCTGCTGAAGTACAACAGCTTGTTCATGATTGACATGCCCTTTGTAGTCT
>JBCBCD010000118.1:0-11443 GCA_038530915.1 Bacteroidota bacterium | reverse complement strand
GAGCATTTAACGAAGAGCAGCCCAAAAAGATGACATCATAAAGTAATAGTTATTTGTGTCCAACCACTTACTATCTACCTTATTGTTTTGAGAAAAAAGAACAAGAGGTATGAAAAAGAGGAGAAAAGTAAGTTTCAAGATTCTCACAGTGATTGTTGATTGATGAAACCTTAGGTGACAAACAAATATATACTTAAATTTGCGCAGCTCTTAGAAGCTGTTAAAGTTTAATCATATGGTTAAACTTTAACAGCTACTTAACCAAATAATCAAATTATGTCCGCAATTAAAATCATTAAAAACCGATCCGATATTGGAGCGGGGACCAGGGGTTCCGATATGGGGATAGATGCCATAGAAATTGCAGCAATTAATGCTGACAACAATTATTTTATCCAATTTCCTTATGTGGATGTTGCTACTCACAATGAGACCGTTTATAACAAAGTAAAAACTACCTTCGCCAAGAGAATCACTCATGTAAGAGAACAATGCAATCGCGTTGCTAACTTAGTTTATGACACTTTAAATGACGGATTCTTTCCCATCGTTATATCCGGAGATCATTCCTCTGCTTTGGGTACGATGAGTGGCATTAAAGCTTTTCACAGAGAAAAAAGAATGGGTGTCATATGGATAGATGCTCATGCTGATTTGCACTCACCTTATACCTCACCTTCTGGTAATGTCCATGGTATGCCAATAGCAGCAGCCTTAGGGCAAGATAATACCAACTATCAATCCAATGAAGTTACAGTAACTACGAATGGGGAATGGGAAAAACTGAAAAACATTAGTACTCGAGGGCCAAAGTTCTTAGCAGAAGATCTGATTTATTTTGGGGTTAGAGATACAGAAGTGGCCGAAGATAAGCTAATGGAAGAATTGAACATCAAGAACTATGCTGTTCATGAAATGCGTTACCGAGGTGTATTGGCCTGCTTAGATGAAGCTGTTGAAAAGTTGAAGGATTGCGACCTCATCTATATTTCCTTTGATGTGGACAGTATGGATGCCGATCTTATTTCAACAGGAACCGGAACGCCTGTTTCCAAGGGTTTTGATCCTAATGAAGTGATTACCATCATCAATTTCTTTATGGCTACAAAAAAGGTAGTTTGCTTAGAGGTGACGGAAATTAATCCTTTGTTGGATAATAAAGGGAATGTAATGGCTGAAACGGCTTTCAATGTATTAGATAAGGTAACAGCCTATTATTTGATGAACGGCAATTAAATAAATAGACGGGCTGAAGAAAAAGTCCGCAGGACTTTTGCTTCAGCCCGTCTAAGAAACCTTTACATTTATCTCGAAAAGTATAAATTATCCCCACACCAAAATACATCTACTATGAAGAACCATGTTCTCTTGTTCTTATCATTGTGTATATCGATGATATCACTCACCTCAATTTACGCCCAGGAAGTAGATACTTCTAAAACCTGGATAATCGAACTGGTAAATGAAAATACCTACATCGGTAAGATTCAGGAAAGAAATACAGAAGTCATAGTTTTTGATAGCCGCGAATTAGGAATTATTACTATCAAAGTAACAGATGTAAAATCATTAGTGGAAATAGCGGAGGACAGGATTGTGAATGGAGTATTTTGGGCTGATAATCCACAAGCAACTCGATACTTTTTATCCTCATCCGGATATGGCTTAAGAAAAGGAGAGGGGTATTATCAAAATGTATGGGTATTTTTTAATCAGTTTAGTTTCGGTATTACAGATCAAGTATCAGTGGGAGTGGGCTTAATTCCGCTTTTCCTTTTTGATGGAGCGAATACACCGATTTGGATCACACCAAAAGTTTCAATTCCTGTTAATGAAAAATTTAATGTAAGCATTGGTGCTTTAATGGGAGGTATTATCGGGGTTGATACAGACGGCCCTTTTGGCGTTGCTTATGGGAGTGGTACTTTTGGGACAAGGGATAAGAATGCAACCTTAGGGTTGGGTTATGGTTTTGCAGGTGGAGAATGGGCCAGCGTTCCCACTATCACCTTCAGTGCTATGCTAAGGACTGGCAAAAAAGGATATTTTATTACAGATAATTTTCTAATCGATTCTGGTGACGAAGTATTATTTGTATTATCTGCAGGTGGGCGTTCTGTGGGTAAGACCATCTCGCTGGATTACGGTGGCTTCATCCCAATCAGCAGTACAGATGGAGCTTTTATTATTCCGTGGTTGGGAATATCCGTTCCTATTGGAAGAAAGAATTAAAATGCTTTTCACCACGAAGTCGTAAGAGTTGCATGGAGTGCTCTATGTAACTCTTGCGACTCCATGGTTAAAATATTATAACTGTTTTCTTACTTTCCTTAAAATAGAATCCAATTCTCTAAACAAGTACCCGGGCCAAACTCCTCTCACAAAACGGATCAGCCGACTTTGAAAATTACAATACACTTCGAACTTCCCTTTTTCCATCCCTTTGATAAACTTTTGAGCTACTTCTTCTGCCGGAATGATTTTAGCATTAGCACTGATCATTCTGACTTCAGGTACATCATATGGATATTCTACTTGCATCAAAGGTGTATCTGTATCTGGTGGATATACAATGGTAATAGGTATGTCCAGCTCCATTCTTAAACATTCTGCCCAACCAATCAGAGCTGCCTTTGTAGGAGTATAACCTGAAAAACCAAAAAAACCAACATAGCCGCCTACACTAGATACAATGCCAATTTTAGCCCCCTTTGTATTTTTCATATACGGTAAGGCCGCTTTTAAAACATTGACCTTCCCCCAGTAATTTACATCCATTACCTTTCTCAATTCTCCCATACTTACTTGTTCAAATCGGCCATGTAAACCTATACCAGCATTCAAAATAATGATATGAATCGCTCCATGTTTAGCACCAATTTCCTGAACTACCTTATCAACACTTTCTTCATTAGCAACATCAGTAGGAAAGATCTCAACCAATGAGGCATTGTACTTAGCAATTAATTCAGTTTTTGCATGCTCAAGTTTCTGTGGATTTCTGGCGAGAAGCATAAGGTTTGCCCCTTTTTTAGCAAATTCTTTGGCTATGGCAAATCCAATCCCAGAAGAACCTCCGGTGATGATGATGTTTTTGTTGGAGTAATCAGACATAGTATGGCAATTCGTTTTATTTTGGATTGCAAAACTAACAGAAATCTGAATAGTTAATAAACAAAACCCCCATTAGCTCATAGCTAATGGAGGCGTTTAAAGTTGGTCATTATAATTGGGTATGAAAATATAATTTTAGTTCGCTCTTCTTTTTTCCACCTTGGGTTGTGATGCATGTATGACAAGCAACAACCCTATGATGATCCATGCTACTGTCAATTTTGACAACATGAACTGAGTGAGGTCTTGCGTTAGAAGGTTGGTAACATGTAAGTTCAGTTGTTCCATAATTTAGCCGATATTTGATACAATAATCTGGTTTTATTTGATCAGGCAACCATCACTATATTCTTGATAAAGAAGTAGTAGAATGGTATACCGATGATAATATTAATCGGGAATGTTATTCCTAGAGCCATTGGCAGATAAAGTCCTGGATTAGCTTCCGGTACGGCTTGTTTGAAAGCAGCCGGAACAGCTATGTAAGAAGCACCTGCACCTAGTATGGCAAACAGTAGAATATTACCCATCGATTGCGTTAAAAAGGAAGCCATAGTCAAGGCTATTAAACCATTGAGGAATGGGAACAAGCTTGCAAAGAGCACGAGGAAAAGTCCATTGTTTTTCATTTCTCTGATTTGGCTACCAGCCTTTATACCCATATCGAGTAAAAAGACAGCCAAAAAGCCTTTGAAAATATCAGTTGTGAACGGTTTTACTCCCTGAGCTTGCTCGTCGCTGGCTAAAAATCCAATGACAAGGCTTCCTAAAATCAACAGTACGCTTGCATTGTTAACAGAATGCAATAGTATTTTTTTATAAGGAGAATGTCCTTCAGTTTGTGGTTTTTCGTTTTGATTAAAAAATTGGATTAAGAGAATACCCATTACGATAGCTGGAGCCTCCATTAAGGCCATTATGGCTACCATATATCCGTCGAAATCAACTCCCTCAAATTCGAGGAAGGATATTGCAGTGACAAAAGTAACCGCACTGACTGATCCGTATGATGCTGCAATCGCTCCTGCATTTTTTATTCCAATCTTATTTCTAAGGGTAAAAAATGCAGCTACTGGGATAATACAAGCCAGAAGAATTCCCAAAGTCATACATCCAAGTATCTCAAAATTGATCGCTGAATGAGACAACTCATTTCCACCTTTGAAACCAATGGATAACAACAAATAAATGGAAATGAACTTAGATGAATTATCTGGGATTTTAAGATCACTCTTTGCTTGTACTGCTAAAATTCCCAATATGAAAAACAGCAAAGCCGGATTCGTAAGATTTTCTAGTAAACTCGTCATGAAACTAGCAGAATTCTATGTTTGTCTTGTTAGTAAATTTGATTTTCAAGCCAAGCTTTTCAATCTTCAATGTCAACTTGTGTAACTTTAAGTCAGCATTACCTTGTACTTGTAGTGTTTCATTTTCATTGATCCTAGCATCATTAGGTTCAGGGCCATTTGCTTTGACCAATGTCGATACCGTCTCTTTCAATTCTTCACTAGTGTACTTCTTGCTGTTAGCATCATCATACGTGTGTGAAATGTTTTGTGACCATTCAATTACCATGATTTTATTAATTGGGTGAACAAAACTTGTATTTGACAAGCCAAAGATGAGGGCATTTTTTCATAATCTGCTATTTATGTTTCTTATGGTAAGCATAAGTAATTCCTTATGTTGATAGCTGTTGTTGATCTTGTTTAATAGTGTAATAGTATGGTTAACAATAACTTGTGGTTTTGTTTAATTTTTTTTGATTTAGCTTAAACAAGCTTGTTAAACGTAAAAAAAATTCTTTTTTGATGGCTTGAGTCTTTTGAAATAATCGCTGTTTATGTATTTTGACAAAATCATAAGGCGTTATTTATGAATTATACACTACACCAACTCAGAGTATTTGTTAAAGTATGTGAGGTACAGAGTATTACGAAGGCAGCAGAGGCATTATTTTTGACACAACCTGCTGTTTCTATACAGCTAAGAAAACTACAAGATGAATTTGAGATTCCACTAACAGAGGTAATAGGTAGGCAGCTATACGTTACTGATTTTGGAAATCAGATCAAAGATTTAGCCATCGATATTTTGGAAAAGGTGGATAAAATAGAAGCGGCTACAGATCAATTTAAAGGGATTTTGACCGGCCATATCAAAATTGCTTCCGCGTCAACCGGTAAGTATGTAATCCCTTATTTCTTAACAGATTTCATGCGAAAATATCCCGGCGTAACCATCACAATAGATGTGACCAATAAGTCGCGAGTAGTAGAAAGCCTTCAAGAGAATTCCATCGACTTTGCGATGGTTTCTGTCATTCCTCAAAACCTCTCTCTGGTCAGCGAACCCCTAATTAATAATGAATTGCACCTGGTATCTGCGACCAATTATCCCGGTTTACCTAAAAAAATGACTGCGAAAAAGCTAAGTGATTTCACGCTCATCTTCAGAGAGAACGGTTCAGCCACCAGAGCTGCTATGAAAACCTTCCTCAATCAAAATGACGTACAAGCCAAAAGGTCCATGGAGTTGGTTTCCAATGAAGCTGTAAAACAAGCAGTAAGAGCTGGCCTGGGCCTTTCTATCATGCCACTCATAGGTATTCGCTCAGAATTGAAGTTGGAGAAAATGAAAATCATTCCCATAAAAGGTCTTCCGATAGTCACTCAATGGAACCTCACTTATGGGATGGGAAAAAGATTGTCTCCTGCAAGTAAGGCCTTGATTGAGTTTATTCAGGAAAATAAAGAAAGGATAAGTAAGGAGCAGTTTGAGTAGGATTAATTTTAAATGGGGTCTTCAACAACAAAAAAGTATAAAAGAGCAAATTCTATTTTTCTTGATGAGCTAATTTCAAATTGATAATAGGCTTGTCTTATTAATATAGAGTTATGCGAAGATTTTATTTTCTATTCTTTTTGTTTCTTCTCTTTTCTTGTGAGCAAAAGACTAAAAAAACATATAACGTTTTATTCATTGCAGTTGATGACTTAAATGACTGGACCGGCTTTCTAGGTGGTCACCCACAGGCGAAGACGCCAAACCTTGATCGTTTAGCGTCACAAAGTGTGATTTTTGAAAAAGCATACTGTGCTGTACCTGTCTGCAATCCTTCCAGAGTGGCTATTATGACAGGGATGAGTGCTCCCACAACAGGAATTTATCACAACAGTCAATATATGTGGGAGAGTAATGTACTGAAAGATAATAATGCTGTTACACTTCCAAAATACTTTGCTCAGCAAGGTTATCATACCATGGCAATGGGAAAACTTTTTCATTCTCAAGGCCAAGGAAAGTTTTCTCATGCTGAAGAATGGGAGGTCTTCCATTTTCCAAAAGGGGATAGAATGAATAAGCATCCAAATTATTCCGATACACTTCTGGTCAGCGGTATGGATGCTAGTCAGAAACGCCATAGAAATTTTGACTGGGGGGAATTAGAAGATGTTTCATTTGAGAATACGAGTGATTATTTCATTGCACAGTTTGCAGCCGAAGAATTGGCAAAGCAACAAGACAAACCTTTCTTTTTAGCAGCAGGCTTGTTTCGACCTCACTTGCCTTGGTACCTTCCAAAAGGTTATTATGATCAATTTCCACTTGAGGATATTATTCTTCCTGCTTTTATGGAGGAGGATATGGAGGATATTCCCCGTATTGGCAAAAATATATCAGATGGATTTAAAGAGCATGGTGATTATCAAAGATTAAAGAGGTATGGTAAATTTAAAGAAACTGTTCAAGCATATTTGGCGGGTATCAAGTATGCAGATGATTGCCTTGGAATCATTTTAGATGCATTGGAAAAAAGCCCTTACAAAGATAATACGATTGTTGTGCTTTGGGGCGACCACGGCTGGCACCATGGTGAAAAACTGCATTATAGAAAGTTTGCTTTGTGGGAAGAATCAAATCGGGTTCCACTTTTGATACACATGCCTGGCATAACTAAAGCAGGGAGCAGATCAAAGCGAACAGTCAGTCTTTTAGACTTATATCCCACCTTAGTTGATGCCTGTAATTTACCGATTAACTCACAATTAGAGGGCCACAGCCTAATGCCTTTACTTAAAAATCCTGCGGAAAAATGGGAACACCCGGCTGTCTCAACCATGGGATTTATGAGGCATACCATTAGATCTGAAGATTTTCGCTACATCGTTTATGAGGATGGATCTGAAGAATTATACGATCATAGAAATGACCCGAATGAGTGGACAAATCTAGCATTAGATCCTGAGTACAAGCACATCAAAGAGGAATTGAAAATACACTTACCAAAAATTAATACTCCCGAAGTCAGTAAAGCTGATACTTCATGGGAAGTACAAGAACAAAAATGATGAGATATAGTATTATTCTTTTTATGCTACTAAGTCATATTGGCTTTGGGCAGTCTGTAGAAGAGCTTGAAAAATATTTTACCGGAGATGTTATCTGGCAAGAAAAGGAGGCTACTCTTTATTTTACAAAAGATGGCACTTTTGATTTTCCCAATCGTCCCGACTACCACCGACATCGATGGAGTGTTCCTGAGGAAGTAAAAAAAATCATTATTAAAGAAAATACAAAAGTAACCGGTTTCTTTCACATCTTTGACAATTGTACCATTGAAGGTGAAAATCAAGAGACTTCAATTATTTATGGGACTTCAGTAAAGAACCTATTGCGTAGTGAAGGTTTGGATGCGAATGGTGGCTCACCTCCATACTCCGCGATTTATGGTAAAGGGGAAATTGTTATACATGTAAATAATCTTACTGTATTGAATCCTTTTGCCTTTATGTTTACCGGAAAAGATGGGGCCGTATTCCACCTCTACAAATGTCGAGGAATTGATAATAGAGGTGGTCATCACAATCATAGTGATGGCGTTTCTGCCGATGATGGAACTACTGTAAGAGAGTGTTACTTTGAAGCGGGGGATGATGTAATAAAAGTATATCATGATATCTATGTTGAGAATACTACTATAAAAATGATTACCAATACTGTACCTATTCAATTGGGGTGGGGCAGCTATGGTAGTGGTGCAGTCGGGGTATTTAAAAACCTTACGGTAATTGGAGATAAAGGTAGAGGGAGTACAGGAAATGCTTTGGTAGATGCCAGATATGGAGCTTATGATAAAACCTTAATTTTTGAAGGACTCGAATTTAAAAATCCCAATGGTGTTTTATTTGATTTTTGGAACGAACCAAAACAAGGGAAGAGTGGAGGACATGTGACGATTAGAATGAATGATGTAGATCTTGCATTTAGTGAATTTCAAAAAAGATGGAACATGTCAGTGGATCTGGAAATTTGTGGAGAAAAATATTCTAAGGATAACGATAAATCTAGAATCAAATGTCGATGAGGATTAATGTTTATTTATTACTTGCATTCACTTTTATGCTTTCAAGCTGCCAAGCTCCTGTAAAGTTAATTGAAGGAAGCGGTACCTGGACACAAATAGAGGCTGTAGATAATAGTAAACCGATCAAACGCCATGAAGCAGCATTTGCCAGAGTCAAAGATAAGCTGGTTTTATTTGGCGGGAGAAGAATAAATCCTGTTAGTGTTTATGATACTCAACTAAATCAGTGGGTAAATAAGAATACTGTACCTATTGAGATGCATCATTTTCAAGCTGTTGTTTACAAAAGTCAGTTGTTGATTTTAGGTGCTTTTACCGGAAAATATCCTCGTGAAAAGCCTGTTCCAAATATCTACAGCTATGATCCTGAGGAGGATAAGTGGACCAAAGGAAGTTTGATTCCTAAAGAAAGGCAAAGAGGAGGTGCCGGAGCAGTAGCGTACAAAGGGAATATATATTTAGCTTGTGGTATCAAGGATGGACACAGAGGCGATCACAAAAAATGGTTGGATAAATATAATCCTCAGACAGGGGAGTGGGAGATATTGCCGGATGCTCCAAGACCAAGGGATCATTTTCAGGCAATCGTAGCTAATGATAAACTGTACTTAATAGGAGGCCGAACTACAATATCCAAGGAGGGCCCTTTCAAAAACACGATTAAAGAGGTCGATGTGTACGATTTTAAAGCCAACAGTTGGTCAACTTTAGATGAAGGAATACCTACTCCTCGAGCGGGTAATTATGCGGTCTTGTATGGTGATTATATTTTGGTGATGGGGGGAGAATCGGCTAGTCAAAAGGCTGCGCATAATGAAGTTGAAGCTTTGAATGTAAAAACACAGGAATGGACTACTTTAAATCCAATGTTGCGAGGTCGACATGGAACCGGAGTGATTCTCTATAAAGATAAATTTTATGTTGCTTCCGGAAGTGGCAATCGAGGTGGTGGTCCTGAATTGACAACAATGGAATGTATGAGCTTTTAATTTTTTCTAGATCCTACAAAATGCATTTAGATGAAAAGAACTTACCTACTTTTAATTTTACTGTTTTTATTTTCATGTCAAAACCAGCAGAAGCTGGGTCAGCAGTCAGATACAAAAGAAAATAGTGAGCGTCCCAATATCATTATTATGTTAGTAGATGATATGGGGTTTTCTGATTTGGGTTGTTATGGAGGAGAAATCGAAACCCCTAACCTGGATAAGTTGGGCAAGGAAGGAATTAGATTTACACAATTTTACAATACTGCTCGTTGTTGCCCTACAAGAGCGTCCTTGCTAACTGGTCTTTATCCACACCAAGCCGGGATAGGACAGATGACAGGAGACAAAGGTGCTTCTTTTCCCGGTTATCGAGGACAGGTTGGAAAAGACGCAGTAACAATAGCAGAAGTTCTTAAAACATCTAACTATCAAACGGGAATGGTCGGTAAGTGGCATGTTTCAAGAACCAAACAAATTAAACCTGCCGAAGAACATCTAAAATGGCTCAATCATCAGGATTATTTGGATAAAGATTTTAGCGATCCTACTACTTATCCTACTGCCAGAGGATTTGATAAATATTATGGCAACATTTGGGGCGTTGTCAACTTCTTTGATCCATTTGGGCTGGTAAACGGAACTGAACCAGTTAAGGAAGTTCCTGAGGACTATTACATTACGGATGCCATCTCAGATACGGCGGTTGCCTATATAGATCAATTTACGGAAAAAGAAGAACCGTTCTTTTTGTATGTAGCTCATTGTGCACCACACTGGCCATTACACGCATTGCCAGAAGATATTGCTAAATACAAAGATACCTACACAGTTGGATGGGATTCCATTAGAGAATCGCGTTTTCAAAGACAAATGGAGTTGGGTTTGTTTGAGGAAGGAGAAGTTTCATTATCACCACACACACCAAGACCAAAAGAGTGGGTGAATGAATCCAATCAAGAATGGGAAGCCAGAGCTATGGCTGTACATGCAGCTATGATTGATAGAATTGATCAGGGAATGGGAAGGATATTGCAGAAATTAGAAGAAAAAGGAGAATTGGATAACACGATTATTCTTTTTCTATCTGATAATGGAGCCAGCCCTGAACGACCCAAAAATGGGGGATTTGATCGCAATAGTGAAACGAGAAGTGGAGAAACAGTTGCTTATTCAGATTTTAACGTACTACCTGGACCTGAAAATTCATACAATGGCATTGGTAGATATTGGGCAAATGTTGCAAATACACCTTTTAGAATTTGGAAATCAAAGACTTTTGAAGGAGGTATTTGTACGCCAATGATCGCTTATTGGAAAAATGGGATCACAGATCAGGCAGGAACTGTTAGTCAGAGTCCCGGACATGTGGTAGATTTAATGGCTACTTGTCTGGACCTTTCCGAGGCAAGTTATCCTGAAATGTATGAGGGCCATAGCATTAAGCCATTAGAAGGAAAGAGTTTGGTTCCGGTATTTGAAAATGGCACAAGAAGTGGGCATGAAACTATCTTCTTCGAACATTTTTATGCCAAAGCCTTAAGACAAGGAGATTGGAAATTGGTAGCCTTTCCCAACAATGAATGGGAATTGTACAACCTAAAAGAAGATCGCACAGAAATGAATAATCTGGCGGAACAGATGCCGGAAAAAGTCGAAGAATTAGTGGCTCTATGGGAAAAAAGAGCTAATGAAACCAACGTTTTCCCTCAACCTGAGCAATCTAAATTCATTAAAAACTTCAAAAGACCTGAGTAGAGATGAGCTTATGAGGGTGTCTCATAACTCATACTTCGTCATGAACCACCAAGAAAAGTTTTGTTTGATGTTAAAAAAGCTAGAAAACGCATTGCGTTTTCTAGCTTTTTTAACATCAAACAACATATTATTGGCTGATGAACTCGTAGAGTGAGACAGCCTCATACGCTTATTTATTAGCGTATTTTGTCTTCATTCTATCCTTTTCATAAGT
>JBCBCD010000117.1:0-11445 GCA_038530915.1 Bacteroidota bacterium | reverse complement strand
CCCTATTGATATGTTCTTTAAAAAAGGCATCTACATTTTCTTCAGAACGATTAAGAACCACATCAATGAATTTATCTCTTAATTCCCAAGCATCATCCACGAAAGGCATTAGTGTTTTTTCAAAAATGGGGGCCACTTGTCCTCTTAAATCATCCAGAACTTCTCTTAACGGACCTCTCCAAGCTTGATTCCAATGTGGATTATCTCCGGTACTACAGCCACAATCGCTTTTCCAACGTTCTACGCCATGAACACAACTCCAGGAACTATTCTCATGAATTTCTGCTTCCCATTTTGGTGGATACAACTCAAGATAAGCTCCATAATTGATGATTTGAGCCAGGTTCTGTTCTTCAATATGATTTAAACAATCCGCTAAAGCCATTTCTCCCTTTCTGTGGTGGTGACCATAGCTTTCTCCATCGGTAGCGATATGAGAAATTTGGGGCTTATCATTATCATCAAAAATGCTCATAAGGTTTTGAGCGAAATATTTTCCATTGTTGAGAAAACCTTTAAAAGCTACACCCTGTGAGTTTTCACCATGATAAACAAAAAGATCGATCGATCTTCCTGATGGCAAATTGCATCTGTAAGGACGTCTGGTATCAATGGAGTGTTCATTGACATCATGCCACTTATCTTTAATGACTTTCTTAACCCTCTTTATTTGTCTTGGTGCTAAAATGGTGAACTTGATGCCATGCTTAGCCATGAGTTCCAGTGATTGAGTATCTACTGCTGTTTCAGCAAGCCACATACCTTCTGGGAATCTTTTAAAGCGATGTTCAAAATCTTTAATGCCCCAAATAATTTGGGTCTCTTTATCTCTCTCATTGCAAAGAGGGATAATAGTGTGGTTGTAAACTTGTGCTAGAGCAGAACCATGGCCATTGTTTTGAGATTGACTGATTCGGTCTGCTTCCAAAATTTTATAGTAGGTATCGGGATCAGCTTTTTCCATCCACGCCAAAAGAGTAGGACCAAAATTAGAGCTGATTCTTGTGTAATTGTTTATGATTTTGATGATGTTTTGACGATCATCAAGGATACGAGCTGTAGCATTGGGTGCATAGCACTCAAAATTTATTCTTTCATTCCAATCGTGAAATGGAGTCGCACTATCCTGCATTTCAATCACTTCCAGCCAGGCATTTTCCCTGGGGGGTTGATAGAAATGGCCATGTATACAAACAAACTTATTCTTCTTCATAGTAGCTTCGTGTATATTTTACAATATAAAAAAAGCAATAAATTTTAGATTTGTTGTCCTGTAGACGCTTATTTTTTGAATATGCATTAGCAAATCTTTAACACTCTATGTACCCTAAGTCCCCTTTATAACTTTTTATATTTGTGCACATTTATCTGTAAACCAAAGACTACCATGAAGATCAACAATATACTTTCTGTCCTTTTGGTACTACTTTTTATTAGTAGTAGTTTTTCGTTGAATGCTCAACGTCCAAAGAAGCTCAATTCTGCTGAGATTCACCAAGCTATTAAGAAATTGAATTTTCTTGGCTCAGCTCTTTATGTCGCTGCCCATCCTGATGATGAAAATACAAGTATGATTGCCTATCTGGCCAATGAAGTAAAAGCCAATGTCGCTTATCTTTCATTGACAAGAGGTGATGGTGGCCAAAATTTAATAGGTCCAGAGATTAGAGAATTATTAGGGGTGATTCGTACTCAGGAATTGCTAGCTGCTAGGGGAATTGATGGTGGCAATCAAATGTTTTCAAGAGCCAATGACTTTGGTTATTCCAAGCATCCGGATGAAACGTTCAATATTTGGGATAAAGAAAAAGTATTGGCCGATGTTGTATGGGGCATTCGTAAATGGCAACCCGACGTAATCATCAATAGGTTTGATCACCGTTCACCTGGTCGTACACATGGTCATCATACAGCTTCTGCTATGTTATCTTTCGAAGCTTTTGATATGGTAGGCGATAAAAATGCGTATCCTGAACAGCTAAAATATGTTGATGCATGGCAACCCAGAAGGTTATTTTTCAACACTTCCTGGTGGTTTTATGGAAGTAGAGAAAAATTTGCTGAAGCTGATAAGACCAATTTAATGCCAGTAGATGTAGGTGTATATTATCCTTTTTTGGGTAAATCAAATACAGAGGTATCTGCTTTGAGTAGAAGTTCTCACAAATGTCAAGGCTTTGGGTCTACTGGAAGGAGAGGGTCTAGTACTGAATATTTAGAGCTTTTGAAAGGTGATATGCCAACTAAGAAAGAAGATATCTTTGAAGGTATCAATACTACCTGGACCAGAGTAAAAGGAGGTGAATCTATTGGGAATATATTGAAGAGAGTAGAAATGGAGTTCCAATTTGATAATCCATCTGCTAGTGTTCCTGACTTATTACAGGCCTATAAGCTGATCCGAAGCCTCGAAGATGGTTATTGGAGAAATGTAAAGTTGAAAGAGATTGAACAAGTGATTCAGGCTTGTATGGCGATGTACCTGGAAGCTGTAGCTGATGATTACTCTGCTACTCCCAGCCAAACCATAGAATTAGCTATAGAAGCCATTAATCGTTCAGAGGTACAAACTACTTTGGAAGCGATCAAGGTGATGCCTTTAAGTATTGATTCTACTTTGAATCTTGATCTTGAGTTCAATACCGCCAATCGATTTTTTACCAAAGTCAAGCTGAAAGGCTTAGAGCTCACCAATCCTTATTGGTTGAACCAACAAGGGAGCCTTGGCATGTATAGGGTAGATGATCAAGAAATGATAGGCTTACCTGAAACGCCTCGTGATTTGAAAGTAGCTTTCTATTTGGATGTAGCGGGTACCAAAATGGTCATTCATAAAGATGTAGTCTACAAGCGCAATGATCCTGTTGATGGGGAAGTATATCGCCCATTTGAAGTGACCCCGCCTGTTTTTGTCAATATTAAAGACAAGGTTTTGCTTTTTGCCAATCAAGCACCAAAGACAGTAGATGTAGTAGTGAAGTCTGGTGAAGCTAAAACAAGTGGTACTTTGACAATGGAATTGCCAACAGGGTGGAGAGCAGTGCCTGAGCAAATAGATTTTGACTTGGAATTAAAAGGCCAGGAGAAAACGGTTACCTTTAAAGTATTTCCTACTGCTCAGCAATCTGAAGGTTTAATGCGTCCGGTTGCTACTGTAAATGGACAGGAATACAATAGAGAGTTGGTGTTGATTCAATACGATCACATCCCTACACAAACCGTAGTACAAGATTGTAAAGCCAGAGTAGTTAGAGTAGAATTGGAAAAAGCAGGCAATCGCATTGGCTACATTATGGGGGCAGGTGACGCTATTCCTGCGAGCTTGGAACAAATTGGTTATGAGGTGGATATTTTAAGTGATGATGATATGAACATGAAGACGCTTGAAGGTTATGACGCCATCATCATGGGAATCAGAGCGTATAATACGAACGAGCGTTTGAAATTTCACCAACAGACTTTATTGGATTATGTAGAGAATGGTGGAACGATGATCGTCCAATACAATACAACCAGAGGATTAAAGGTAGCACCAGATAAAATGGGCCCCTATCCATTGAAGTTGTCAAGAGACAGAGTTTCAGTAGAAGAGGCTGAAATCAGAATTTTACAACCAGAACATCCTGTTTTAAACTTTCCCAATAAGATTACTTCTAAAGATTTTGAAGGTTGGGTACAAGAAAGAGGTTTGTACTTTCCTAATGAGTGGGACGAGAAGTATACCCCCATCTTATCTTCAAATGATCCGGGAGAACCTGCAAGAGATGGAGGATTTTTAGTAGCAGAATATGGAAAAGGGTACTACATCTATTCAGGATATTCTTGGTTTAGAGAGTTGCCTGCTGGAGTAGCGGGTGCTTATAGAGTATTTGCAAATATGATATCTATTGGTAAAGCCAAAGCCACTAGTACAAGACCATAAACGCTAAAACATGTGGCTGATTATAAATCAGCCACATGTTTCAATTATTACAACCAAAACACGCAAAAAATATGTCCACAGAACCAACACCTGACGAAATAGATGAGCAGGACAACTTCCCGCCTTTTTTCAAGACCTGGAATCAGATGTATGCCTTTGTATTGATTCTACATGCGCTCATCATCCTATTATTTTATTGGTTTACACAAGCCTATTCGTAAACCTCAATTTTGAAACACAACCTGATTAACTACAAAAATTAATTTTCATGCAATTACTCGACTGGATTGTAATGTTGGGAACCCTTTTAGGGATTGTAATCTATGGAGTTTGGAAAACGAGAAAGGTTAACAGCATGCAGAGTTTCCTATTGGGGGACCGCGACTTACCTTGGTGGACAATTGGTCTTTCTATAATGGCTACTCAAGCTTCTGCCATCACCTTTTTATCTACACCCGGGCAGGCTTATGACGATGGAATGCGATTTGCGCAATTCTATTTTGGTTTGCCGGTAGCCATGGTCATTCTGGCCATTTTTGTTTTACCCATCTATTATCGGTTAAAAGTATATACTGCTTACGAGTACTTAGAAGGGCGCTTTGATGTTCGAACTCGAACATTGACTGCTATCCTATTTCTGGTTCAACGTGGACTTGCAGCCGGATTAACCATTTATGCACCTGCTATTATCTTATCGACCATCTTGGAGTGGCCTTTGACACCTACGACTTTGTGCATAGGTGCACTGGTTATTTTCTACACGGTTTCTGGAGGTACTAAAGCAGTAAGTGTCACGCAAAAGCAACAGATGATCGTCATTTTGACGGGCATGTTTATTGCGGCTATCATTCTGGTTGGAAAACTACCTGAAGAAGTGGGCTTTTTTGATGCGGTAGGTGTGGCTGGTAAAATGGGTAAACTAAATGTTGTAGACTTCACTTTCGATTTAAAAAACAGGTACACTTTCTGGTCAGGAATGTTGGGTGGTGTCTTCTTATTCTTGTCTTACTTTGGTACAGATCAGTCTCAGGTACAGCGATATTTATCCGGAAAATCTTTGACAGAAAGTCGATTGGGCTTATTGTTCAATGGGATTTTTAAAGTACCTATGCAATTCTTGGTACTGTTTGTAGGTATTTTGGTGTATGTTTTCTTCCAATTCAATGCACCACCAGTACACTTCAATACTTCGAATGTAGCCAAACTGGAAAACACCCAATATGAAGAACAATACCAAGCATATGAAGAAGAATATGCGCAACTCTATGAAGAAAAAGAGGCAGAAGTACTCAACTTAGTGGGGGCTTTGAAAGAACAGAATGAAACAGCGATTCAGCAAAGTCAGACTACTTTAAGTGAGTTGCAGGCCAAGGATAATGAGATACGTGAGAATGTAAAAGAGTTGATCTTGCAACAAGATCCCGGCTCAAAGACGAAGGATACGGATTATGTTTTCATCACTTTTATCATGACTTACCTGCCGGTTGGTTTAGTTGGTTTATTGTTGGCAGTAATTTTCTCAGCTGCCATGTCTTCCACTTCTTCAGAACTAAATGCATTGGCTACTACAACTGTTATCGATTTATACCGGAGATTGTTTGCAAAGGATAAGAGTGATCAACATTACTTCAGAGCTTCGAGAATGTTTACCATTATGTGGGGCTTGATTGCTCTGGTTTTTGCAGCAACTGCTGATTTATTCGACAATTTGATACAGGCGGTGAATATCATTGGTTCTCTCTTTTATGGTGCCATTTTAGGGATTTTTGTGGTAGCCTTTTTCTTCAAAAAAGTTGGAGCTAAAGCTGTATTTACGGGAGCGATTATTGGTGAGATCATGGTATTGATCATATTTGCCTTAAATGCTTATGGGGTGATCAACATAGCTTATCTTTGGTTAAATTTGATTGGCTGTATCATAGTAGTTGCACTAAGTTTATTATTAAACCAAATATATCCATCTCAAAATGAGTCAGTATAAACACCATTTAGATCTGCTTAAAACGACCAGAGGAAATGTTGCTCGATTACTCAACGGACTGAGTGTTGATCAGTTGAATCATATCCCAGAAGGCTTCAACAATAATTTAATTTGGAACCTTGGGCACATAGTAGTTACTCAGCAATTGTTGTGCTACGCCTTATCTGGCCTACCAACGGTGATCGACAAAGAAAAAGTATCAGCTTACAGAAAAGGTTCCAAACCGGAAGGCCCGGTTGATGCACTTACCGTGGATACTTTCAAAGAACAATTGGAGACTTTGGTCACTCAATTTGAAGAAGATTTGGAGCGTAAAATCTTTAAAGAATACAAAGTCTATACAACTAGTTATGGTGCCACTTTGAGTAATTTGGAAGATGCAGTTGTCTTCAACAATATGCATGAAGCCATGCATTTGGGGACGATGATTGCGTTGAAGAAGTTGGTGTAGTTATTTCACCATGGAGTATATAGAGTCCTCTATGTACTCCATGGTGAAGTCTTACGTCACATTCACCTTCCTCACCACTCTATTCAACAAACTCGGTGCAAAACGCTTCAAATACAAACCCATTCGTTCCTTCAAGCCACAAATATATACTTCTGCTTTGTTAGAAAGAATGGCTTTTAGCATACGTTGTGCAAAATCTTCCGGAGTCAAACCCTTAGCCGTGGATGGATCTAAAATGCCGTGTTTGCTACCATCAGCAGTAACAGCATTACGTGAAATGTTGGTATTCACATAACCCGGACAGATGATCTGCACTTGTATGTTGTCATTGTACACTTCTGCTCGAAGAGAATCCATAAAGCCATGGAGTGCATGTTTGCTGGCAGCATAAGAAGATCGCTTGGGCGTGCCAAACTTACCGACCATAGAACTGACTGTCACAATTTTACCTTTTTGCTGATTGATCATATGCGGAAGTACTGCTTTGGTTAAAGCTACTGTCCCTAGGTAATTGATACGCATGATCTTTTCATGGACAGTCATATCTGTATCTTTTACAAAAGACCGCTGACTTATACCACTGTTGTTGATGAGATAGTCTATCTTTTTAACTTCACTGATAATATCTGCTGCTACCTTATCAAAATCCTCATACTGCTCTAAGTCTAAAGGAATTACTTTGATGTTTTCGGGCTGGGCACACTTATTCTTTACCTCATTCAATTTTTTTTCATTGCGAGAAGAGAGTATCAGCTGGGTAGCTTGTTTATTGAGTTCATAAGTAAGGGCTTCTCCTATGCCACTAGAAGCACCAGTGAGCCAGATGGTTTTGTCTTGATAGTCCATAAGTACTTAAGTATCATTAAGTGTGTGCTAAAAGTACTTAAAATATGGAACCTACCTACCTTGTCTATTAGGCTTAGTAGCAATTTGTTGACTTTTCCTTCTGGAGGTTTAAAAAATTAAGCAATTACAAAAAAACGCCTTCTATTGCAATTCAATTGGAATTAATACTACTTTGTCACTTTGCTCAAAGGGTAGAGTAGCAAAATGTGAGGTACTTCCGATCAAAGTGACAAAGTAGTATTACCTAGCTAATAAGATTATACAACTACTGTATAGATTATTCATCTCGGAGACAACCAATTGGATCGGTTGACGCTGAACGTATGGCCTGTGTACTAACCGTCAACCAAGAAATAAAGAGCACTAAGGCGCTTGCTATTAAGAATACGCCAAAATTCAGCTCTGTTCTAAAAGCAAATCGGTTCAGCCAATTATTAGCAATGAAGTACGAGATCGGCAATCCTATAACTAGAGCAATGATTACCAAACGAGTAAAATCTCTGGTTAGTAAAATAAAAATATTGGCTATAGAAGCACCCAATACCTTGCGAATGCCAATTTCTTTCTTCTTGCGATCTGCTGTAAAAGCTGCTAATCCTAATAAGCCTAGGCAAGAAATGAGAATAGCGATTCCGGCAAAGTAGCGAGACAAAGAAGCTACTCTTTGCTCAGCTGCATATTGTAAAGCATATTGTTGATCCACAAATTTGAAATCGAAGGTAAAACCAGGATTGAATTTTTCATAAAAAGCTCCCAATTGACTGATTCCTTCCTGCTCCTGGCCTTTTTGAAGTTTAGCCATGACATACCAGGTTTGTTCGGGGACCAAACGAAAAAATAATGGGTTCATTTCTTCGTGCATAGATTGGAAATGAAAATCTTCTATTACACCTATGATCTCCATCTCTGTATCAGTACCATAGGTTATTCTTTTACCAACCGGATCTTCCATGCCCATGATTTTGATGGCAGATTCATTGAAAATAATTTTAGCTGTATCTGCTCCATATTGACGTGAAAAGAAACGTCCATCTGCCAAATTGACTCCGATGGTTTCAAGTAAATCATAATTGATCCTAATGTGCTCAAAAAGTATTCTGGACTCTGGATCTTTACCATCCCATCGAATACCCATGGTATTATTTTGTTGTCCCACCAAGTCGTGAGCTATAGTTGAAATATTGGTAATACCGGGCAAGTTTTTTGCTCCGGCTAAAAAAGCATCCTTTTGTTCTTCTAAACGACCATCAATATTGAAATATATCAAATTATCCTTTTCGTAGCCTAAGTTTTTATTGTTGATGAATTGTATTTGTCTATACACAACAAAAACAGATACGATCAGAATAATCGATAAGGTAAATTGGAATACGACCAACCCTCTACGAGCCCACAATTCGCCTAGTGAAGTTTTTATTTCCCCTTTAAGTACTCTAACAGGCTTGAAAGAAGACAAGTACAAAGCGGGATAACTTCCTGCTAGTAGACCTGTAAGTACGGTTAATCCCAATAATGACATTAGAAATACTGGGCTCAATTGTAAGACAATCTCTTTATCGGTAAGCAGGTTGAATTGAGGCAAAGCAATTAATACGATCACCAATGACAGTACTAAAGACATAGAAGTAATTAGAATAGACTCTAATAAATACTGCCCAATAAGTGACTTTCTTTCGGCTCCTATCGCTTTTTTGACACCAATCTCTTTGGCACGACGAGATGCTCTGGCAGTAGACAAATTCATGAAATTAATGCAAGCGATTACCAGGATGAAAATGGCAATTACTGAGAAAAGATAGACATAATCAACTCGACCACCGACAAGTACTCCATTTTCATACCTACCATATAGATATCTTTCTGAATAAGGTTTTAAAAATAAGGTGACGTGAGAGTTCTCTACTCTCTGTTTAACAAAGTCAGCTATTTTTGTACTAACGAAGTCCGCATTTGCTCCTTCTTTAAGACGTGCAATTGTTCTTGGACCATTACTTCGCCAATTTAATACCCAGTCATTTTCTTTTTTATATCCCTCATATGAAAGTAGAAAGTCTGCCTGTAAAGTTGAATGCTGTGGAATATCTTCAAACACCCCGGAGATGGTATAGACTTTATCATGATCGACGATAATGGTTTTTCCCAAAGCTTCATCAACGGAATTGAAAAAGTTATCCGCCACACTTTCAGAAATTACCATCGAATTGATGTCGCTTAATACTTGGTCAGCTTCCCCTTTTAAAAGATTGAAACTAAGAATCTCGAAAAAGTCAGAGCCTACAAAAGGACCTACCTTTTTAATATCTTTATCATCAACAGATAATGTATAGGCACCTCCCCACATTATGGTGGCTGCGTGTTCAATTTCAGGTATTTCTTCAGCAAGTGTCTCTGCTAATAAACCGGGAGTAGAACGAACAGTCAGGATACCATCTTCATATTGTTGATGTTCCATAACATGAAATAAGCGATCATCATTATCAAAGATCTTATCCACTTTCAATTCATCATTTACCCAAAGGAAGATCAAAATGGCACCAGCCAGCCCTGTGGAGAGTCCAACAAGGTTAATAAAAAAAGAACTTTTATGGCGCATGAAGTTGCGCATGGCTAAAAGGAGTGTGTGCTTAATCATGATAGATGGATTTGGAAGCGTTTTACTTAGAAGACTTCATTTAAGAAAGAAGGTTACAGCTTATTGTCAAATTGGATCATGCCTTATGCAACTTTAAAAAATTATGGAGTCTTTATAGTAGCAAATGAAAAACATATGAATAGTTATCCTAAATTAAATTACTGTGCACTTAGCCTTTTATTTTTTTATTTAATGCTTACCCAACTTCAAGGCCAAGAGGTGGAAATCATTAATGAGAGAAAGCTAGACCTGGGGTTATATGAGTTTATTTTACTTGAAAATCAACTATCAGTCAACCCTTATGATGATAAGCATTTATTGTTGAGTGGCATGTATCTCAATCCTAAAAAAGCAGATGTGACAAGTTGCTTTGGAATGATTTCAACAGATGAAGGAAAAAATTGGAATAAGATTATTACTACAAGTGGTAAATATACTGGTGATCCTTGGGGCGTTATTACAAATAAAGGAACAGCTATTTTTACCGCTTTAAGCTCTCTGGCTTCTGATGAGTTGACATTGGAAATTCATCGGTTTCAAAAAGGAGATAGTAAGTGGAGTAATAGTCCGATGATTCTAAAAGGGAGTTTTGATCACCAAACGGCAGTCGTAGATAGAAATGACAACACCATTTATGTTGTAGCCATTTTAGGTGATCAGGTTTATGTCAACTATTCTGAAGATGATGGACTAAGTTTTAACCATCCTCATACCATTCAATTTAATAATTTAGGAACCAATACTATGGTCCCCGTTGTACAAGAAGATGGGACTTTAACGGTTTCCTTTACTAATTTCAACAGGCCTGTTATTAATGGTACTAGAAAGGGACGATCTAGAGAGTTTTTAGCAAAAACCATATCATGGATTACTAATTTTACAAAAGATGAAGGCTTTAGCAACCCCATGCTCATATCAACAGATTGCGAAAAAGGATTTCCTGTCTTAGCTATAGATCATTCCAAGGAGAATACCAGTCAGAATATGTATTACGTTTGTTCCAGTCAAACGGACAATACCATATATAACTTCTATTCGAATACTAATGGAAAATCCTGGAGTTTACCCATTGCAGTTGCAAAATTTAATAACCTCAATGAAGTTAAAAGAAATCCTTTTGTAGGCATTCCCCAAATAGAAATTAATAATACCGGCATCTTAGGTGTGTTGTGGCAATCCAGATTAGATGATCCGGAGAATAAATGTAATACCCTTTATTTTAGTGCTTCTTTAGATGGCGGAAAGACTTTTATTAAACCTACCAAAGTTTCTTCAAAAGAATCTTGTATGGAAAACCCTCAAAATATGTGGGCAGGTTCCAGGTATAAATCTGGTGGAGATTATATGTCATTCATCAGTTTGGCCAATGGGGATTTTATGACGATTTGGGCAGATAGTAGAGAAGGCAGGGCAACCTATTACACTGCTCAGATTCGTGTGAAGCAATTCTAAGTTACTTTAGCTAATTATGGGTAGTCAACCTCCACTCTGTAATAATTGAAAGCTGAGTACAGGACAAAACTTTTTTTAATAGCCAACCCGCGCCTTTTTTTCCTAAAGGAACGCCATCACGCGGGCGGAATTCCCTTTAGGGTAAGGGCGTGAGACGGCAA
>JBCBCD010000116.1:0-11452 GCA_038530915.1 Bacteroidota bacterium | reverse complement strand
GCATGATCTTGAAAGAACATATGACCGTGATACCTTGGTCTTAAAAAGGCTCTATCTAAAGCGGGCAGCGTTTTTTTAAAATAATCGCCACTAATGAAGTTGGTGTAACTATCTTCCCATGCAGCACGATGGCCGGGCTGTCCACCACTATCAAAGAAAATACCCTTTTGTATTTCTTTAGAGCCTGCAAAGCTGACAAACTTTGCTGCCCATTCCATATGGTTACAATGGGATGATATGGCTAAGCCGGTACCACCAAGTGTTGTAATTAAAGCCTTATCGTTGATAGATAACAAATCGTGAAATTGAAGGAGTTTTCTGGCAAAACCTTTTCTTGCATAATTAGCATACCCATAAGCAAAGGGCGAATAGGCATATTGATCTGTCAAAGTCATAGCTTCATAAACCTGAATGGGATTCATCGAATAGCAATCCTTATTGATGTATTGGCCCAGTTCTCTAAGGTGCTCAAGTGCCAGAAGGCCTACCTCCGCAGAGATTACATACTGATCAGTGGTACAGACGTCTTCACCCAAGGTGCTACAAAGCATGTAAAAACTCATGAGTGTATCTTGTGGAATACCAGGAATCGCTACATATCCTTCCTTACTCAAGGCCACCAACTCTTCCCAATTTTTGGGTAGTTTAAGTTGGAACCTATCTAATAGATCTGGACGACTTGCTGCCACAGGTGTAGCTGCATCTATAGCTATAGCCCATTGATGTTCATTGTAGGCATAGCTAATATGTGAATGCCCAACACTATTGTTGGCTTGATCTTTTAGGAAAGTCGCGTCTAAGTATTTATCGAGCGCTACAATGGAAGCTGTTTTTGCTGCAAAACCTGCCCATGGATGATCAATAATCAATAAATCAAACTGTTGTGCCAGTTCATTAATAGGTTGATCCGCAAAGGCTTGTAGAGACCTTTTAGACCAGTTTATTTCTACTGAAGGATTAAGTTCCTGAAAGCGCTGAGCAGCAGCAACGATGGAAGTAAATCCTCTACTATGATTCCAAGTAATGCCATTTAATTGCATAGAATGTCATTTATTATTCCTGTAATACGGTCTCAGCTTTAGGGAATTCACTTTGAATACTCTTTACTTTTAAGATTTCTTCTATTTCTTCTATTGATTTATTCTTAGTTTCCGGTAGAAGACGGAACAAGGCTATAAAGCCTATGGCTGAAGTAATGGCGTAAAAAAGAAAGATATCGCTAGCTCCCATATTGGTTAGTTGCCAGGGGAAAAATTGTTGTACGAAATAACTCACAATACTTACTACTAAGGCAAATGCGGGAATAGCTACAGCTCTAACCTGTGTGGAAAAAATTTCTGAGAACACAATCCACATAATAGGACCAACAGAAAACTGGAAGGCTGCAATAAAACTTAAAATGCCAATTAGAATTAAGGTTACAGGCATTTCTGCGGAGGATTGCAATAAGATACTTCCATGGTCTCTGACTGCATGTTCGCCCAGGGCTTCTCCAAGTGCCTTTTTAAAGCCAACATCAGAAGTGTATTCTATGCCTACCAGGCCTGCCAAATGATCAGTATCTACTACTTCGTGGAGTGCTGTAATAGATTCCGGTGTAATGGTATAGGTAGCACATCGGAAACCATAAGCACAGAGTCCAAGACTAACTACTGCCCATAACAAACCAAAAAGAGTCATTGGCCTTCTTCCTATTCGGTCAATTAATAATAGAGCTAAAGAAGCAAATACAAGGCTTACAACGCCCACAAAAACAGCTTGCATAAAGGCTGCATCTGTTCCAATTCCCAATTGCTCAAAAACGGTAGGGGCATAAAAAAGGATGGCATTAATGCCAGTTATAGGCTGAACAATGGCAAATGCAAGACCCAACCAAAAGGTTGAGCGCATGCCAGCACTAAAAAGTTTTTTTAATTGTGCCTTAATGGAATGATCACTTCCTGCCAAAGCAATGTTTTCTTGTATATTTTTAACTTCCTTTGGGATATCACTTGCTGGCATTATTGTAGCCATTACTTGTTTAGCTTCTTCCATTTTCCCATTGAAGATTAACCAACGAGGACTTCGAGGGATAATAAATAGTAAAACAAACCAAATGGCTGCAGGAATAATTTCGGAACCTAACATCCATCGCCAGGTATATTGTTCTATACCCAGATTAGTTACCCACGCAGCACCAGAATTGGAAGCTTTCAAAATCAGGTAATTCACAAAATAAGCGGCTGATAAACCCACAACAGTGTTGATTTGATTCATGGCTACTAATTTCCCTCTCATGTGAGATGGGGCAATTTCACCTATATACATGGCCGCAAGGGTAAGAGAGGTAAAAGCCAAGCCCCCCAAAAAACGGGCAGCTACCAAGTTGATGAAATCAGGTGCTAAGGCTGACCATAAAGCTGAAAGCAGATACAATAAAGCAATTAATTGAAGTGTCTTTTTTCTTCCCCACTTATCTGCTAGTATACCAGTAAGTAACAGTGCAAAAATAACTCCAAAACCAGGTGCACTCACTACCGCTCCAACTTGTAAATCTGATAAGTCAAACTCACTAGTGATGAATCTAACCGTTCCTGAAATTACGGCGGCATCCAATCCAAAAACAAAGCCACCTAAGGCTACAATGGCTGCATATAGAAAAGCTTTATATCGCACGTTTCGAAATTTTTGTACTTATACTGAAGATGGTAAAAGTGTGATTTACAGAATATTATTCATTGGATAAATCAAAAGAAAAAAATAGTGGTATGATAAAATATACACTGAACAATAACTGAACAGGTTCCTTTTTAAAACTAACTGTCCAAATTAAATGTCTTTACAAAGGCTTTGAGCCAATAATATATGGAGTAATATAAGTCAGGCTTACTTAATAATTTAAACTAGATTTTGAGGGTAATATTTATAGAGCTTTATCGACTCCTTAGCCCTATTTTTATTTGCACTTTCTTAATGTAAAAATCAGAGTTCAGTTATAATCTAGTTGAACAATGATTCCAAAAGTATTTTCGTGTAGTAATTTGATCAAAACATTCTGTATTAGCCTTAGATCTAATGTATTATGAAACTAACTGATCAATTCTCTCTGCTTTCTCTCTCCTCTTATCTCTGTTTGCTGGTCGTTATTGTGAGCTGCAACAAACAACCCAATATTATTATTGATCATCCCATTATTTTGAAGGAGGAGCCTTTTATTATTGAACACCACTTAAACGGTAGTTCATGGAAGGAGCTTTTTGTAGAGTTGTATAGTTATGACAGGTATGCTACTTTAAGTTTACAATACGGAGAAGACTTACTTATTGACCATCTTGATATACCTGATACTGGATTTTATTCATTTAAGGTGTTGGTTGACTTTCCTGACTCTAAAAATAAAGAACTAAAGCTGTTTCGAACTGGCGGAAACTTGAAAATTGAAAGTCTTTCTTTCACATCTGCAGAGGTAAAAGTTTATCCTATATTCCAGGATATTTCAAAAGTATCCGGTTTAAATACCCGCCTTACCTGGAAATATGGTGGGCCATCCATTGCAGATGTTGACAAAGATGGGGATTATGATTTTATTTTAAATAATCACGATAAGGTACCAGCACAATTGTTTTGGAATCAGGGAGGTAGTAAGCTTAGTGAGCATGAAGCACCATTAATGCGTTGGGATATTCATGGTTCTGCAGCTGGAGATTACGATAGAGATGGAGACCTAGATATTGTTATTGCACAGGGGGGAGGAAATGGAACTAACCCTCAACCTCCTCATTTGCTCCAAAACGAAAATGGACATTTTAAGCGGATTTCTGATGAGGTGGGTATTACAGAAGGAGCAAGGGGAAGGTCAGTAAGATGGATAGACATGGACTTAGATGGTGATTTGGACCTACTATTTATCAATGCCCAGGGGTTGAACACAGTTGATGGGAAGATTCACATGGCCTATGAAAATATGGGTGATGGAACTTTCCAAATTAGAAATGAAGTCGGAATTGAAACAGTACTTGCAGAACGCATACTGGTCACCGATATAAATAATGACTTCATTAATGACTTAATTCTATTTGAACCTTTGTCTATTTGGTTGGGAAATGGTGATTTTACCTATACAGAAGTAAGCAATAGGGTTTTACCCACAAAACTACAGGGGATAGATAATATTACTGCAGTTGCCCCTATAGACCTGGAAAATGATGGAGACTTAGATCTGTACCTTAGTAGGGGGAAAACTTATTATCAAATGGCTAATAAATCCCTTGATTTTAATCCACAAACCAAACGGGTGGATATTCGAGATGAAGGGAATAAGGGAAAGACAAGTATAGAGTTTGATGCTGAAGGAGATATAGCACTTTCCGGCCTATTTTTGTGGTATCGTCTATATGATGGAGGTTTTCCATTGTATCTGGGAAACAAGAAAACCATAAAAGACTTTAATGAAGGAGATAGCATAACCATCCAAACCTCAATGGCAAGCGGGTGGCCTGAAAACACCACGAAAAATGGTTGGTATCTGGGGCACCTTGGAAACGATCGTTGGCGATTAGAGTGGGTACGGAATGATAATATTTATTGGGGGATAAGGATTTCTATAGATGGAGTAGATTGTGTTTTTTCAGATTGGAAACCTCAAAACCGTAATGTTCAGGATGTTTTACTGCTCAATGAAGGAGATAAGTTCAAAGAGGTGACTAATGTATGGAATATTCCTAAAGGCGGGAATCATCAAGGGGTAACGGTAGGGGACTTTAACAATGATGGATTTGAAGATCTGTATGTTTATCGTTTTGGGTTTTTAAGATCCAGAGTAACAGATTGGTTACTAATTAATAATGGAAGAGGAGCATTTGAAATTACAAATTGTCATGGAGTAGGCGATCCAAAAGATCCGGGACATGGAGATATGGGACAAGCTTTTGATTTTGATTTAGATGGCCAGGTCGACTTATTAAGTGGACGAGATAATCCAGGGAAATGGTATCTTCATAAAAACCAAGGACTTAATGACAACAATTATCTTTTAGTTCAGGTAGGATATAGTCCCAAAAAAGAAGTAGATCCCATTGGAGCTGTAGTAAGCATTGAAACGGATATTCAAAGCTTTACAAAGAGAGTAGGCTCAGCAGGAGCGGTACATTCACAAAGCTTATTGAATATTGTCCATTTTGGTCTTGGTAAAATGAACAATATTCAACGGATAAAAGTACGCTGGAGAAATGGAGAACAAGTAGTCATTGAAAAACCAACAGTTAATCAAATCTATAAGGCGGGAGATTAGTTAGGGGTAATAGGTAAGATGTATTACCTAGCCACATGGAGCACCATTCCATCTAAGTCCTCACCTATATTGATCTGACAAGACAAACGACTATATTCATTGGTCTCCTCTTCAAACTCGAGCATGTCTTTTTCTATTTCAGATGCTTCACCTGTTTTTGTCAAAAATTCAGGAGCGACATGTACATGACAAGTGGCACAAGAGCAAACACCTCCACAATCGCCATCTATTCCTTTTACATTATGCTGTACAGCCAGTTGCATGACAGAACCGGATTGGCCTTTCACAGTAATGCTTTCGTTGTCTTTCGTGATAAAAGTAATTTTAGCCATAAATTGATTTTGTATTAAGGTTTAGAAGTTTAGTCAATTTTAGATTGTGACAGAGTGCAAACACCTAAACTTTTAAATCATATATTAATTTTTTTCTAGTTTCAACAGCTTGCTTACGTAATAGGATGGAACTTCACATTGATTTTATGATAACCCACTTTCCGTTCAAATTCTCCCCACTTCTCTATATTTTCCTCATAATCAAGAATATCCATCTTTTGTACTTTTTTGCTTAATACTTCTATCAAGACTCTTAAGACTTGACGCGCATGAGTGGCACCAAGGCATTTGTGGTGACCGAAACCAAAACTTACATGTGGATTGATTTTTCTATCCAATACTATCTCATTTGGATTTTCAAAGACAGCGGCGTCTCTATTGGCAGATGCCCAGCACAAAGAGATTCTGCTATCTGATTTGACAGCATGCTCACATATTTGAGTATCTTGAGTGACTACTCTTCCCATATGAGTAAGCGGTGCAAAATAACGTACCAATTCTTCTACGGCCTTTCCAATCATTTCAGGTTCTTTGCGGATAAAATCTAGGGCCTGTGGATGATCTGCAAAGTAAGCGATGCTGTTGGTAACTGCATTAATGACCGTATCACGGCCTCCGGCAAAAGTAAGTACCATGACCCCTTTTACTTCTTCATCGGACATCTTTCTACCTTCAACCTGCGTATTTAGTAAAATGGAATAGAGATCTTCACCTGGATTTTCTTTGGCTTGCGCAATTTGCTGATCAATATAATCATAGAGAATATTGGCTTTTGACGCATCCAAAGGATTGTCTTCAGAACGGAATACATGAGTTCCCCATGAAATCCATGTTTCAGCTTCTGAATAAGGGATGTTTAATAAGAGGGTTAAGGCTCTGGACTGAAGTTTAAGTGCAAATTCTTCAACTACTTCAATACTTGTTTGACTTAGGACTTCTTCAATGAGGCTTTGTATTTGTTCTTTTAATGCTAATTTATAGTTTTCATTAAGTGGTCTTTTAAACCAATCTTCTAAAACCGCTCTATATTCAGTATGCTTTGGAGGGTCCAATTCGAAAGGAAGCTGTCGGGTTTCGCGAATATTTACTTCAGATGGAACGACTATCCTTCCCGGCACAGCTTCAGAAGTAAAATTCTTCCATCTGTGTGCACATCTTCTCACATCTTTGTGGCGAAGAACCATAACTACCGGATCATTTTGATCATCAATTTCACTATATCCTTGTTCCACACGTTTTTGCTCAAACGGATCAGAGAATGCACTTTTTTTCATAAGCTATCAATTGAGAGTTTTGTGAAAAGAATCAGTACAAAAATCTAAATATTCACTAAATACTCATTTACGTTTTTTAACCAATAATTAAACTATTATGTCGTGAATAGATGTGGATGAGGCTAAAATAGTGATTGATTAATTTAAGTTATGATTTACTTTCTCCCTTTTAACCTTAAAGAAGTTAAGTAATGGTCAAAGAATAACTTATCGATTTGGATCTGTCATTTCAACTTTTAGTTTCGTTATTTTTCTCAGCAATAGCTAGGCTATTCCTTCAAAAAATGCCTTACTAAGAGTCAAAATAACTAGCTCTAAATCGGATACTTATTTTTTGTCCTGTACTCAGAGGTCGTTTAATTTTCCTTTCCTAATTCACCAAACCTTCTACTGTATAAAGAAGAGTTGATGGTTTTGGCTGCTTTTACCATGCTTGGATAAGGTACATCCGTAATGCTTACAAATCCCACATTATAATTCTCACCATCATGTGCACGACCGGATGTAGGAGAATCAATGTACTGAAACCAATGGGCTCCCACAAAGTAAGGGTTGTCAATTACGGTTTCCATGTATTTTTTATACATTCTGGCTCTGTCTTCATGGTCAGCAGCATACACCACTCCCGGATTGAATAGTCCTGATGCTAAAGTACCCATGTGAAACTCACCAATAATACTTGGACGATCAATATCTTCCAAAAATTTCCAGTATTTGGTACCAATTGCTTCTTCGTAATAATTGTAACTGAATACATCCACGTATTTAATGGCAGCATTTCTTACTTCTTCGCTCATTCCCCATGAAGCGAAGCGACAACCTAAGTAGAGGTGATTTGGCAATACTTCTTCCAAGGCATCATGCACTACCTGAAAGTATTTGGTAGCATACGATTCTAGGAGGTTGGATAAATCTTCTTCCATCTCTACACTGTAGGTCATTTTATTGATATAGTCAACACCATTTTCAAAGACAGACCAGCTTTCTATATCTGTTTTCCAGGCAGTATTCAATGCAGTAATAGAACCATATTTTGATTTGAGTGCACGTACAAATTCAGCTTTGAGTGGACTTTCGCTTACTTTTAAATTCAGACCATGCAGTACAATACCATATTGTGTACTAGTAGAACCTGGACGCCCCCAGCTTTTTTCATTGTCTATAAATACGCCAATACACCAGGGATTACCTTTTACTTCTTCAGCTACTACACCTACTGTAACTTTAGCTCTTCTTTCGAATTCCGGATCGAATACATCTGGCATAGGCCCCCAATAATCAAAACCAGATCGGACAGTTTTGAATTCACCGATAATCCATCCATTGGCAAAGTAGGGCATTCTGTTTTTGTGGTAAAATTCATAGGCTGCCCAATTTCCAAATGAGGTAAATCCCCAATTGAGAAAACGATCTAAAGTTACATCAACCCATTTTTCTCTATGGGCATCAGATGTAGGTTCGCCATATCTTCTTTCCAGGTTGGCTTGATAATGACTGTAGGTTTCGCCATGAGCAAAAGGACCTATGTGCTGTTCTCTACGGTAGCTGTAATTGTTGGCTAAAGGATCGTCATAAGTTGGCAAGCCCATAAACATTTTATTCCGTTCAGGATAAGCCACATAAGCAGTGCTCGTTACTTCCTCACTTAGTGCGACTATGCCTCTGGAATCTTCTGGGGTAACATCTTCCGGATCTCTGTACCTAACCGTATCATTTTTGAAGTCCATACCAGTAAATGTAGTCGTATTGGCCATTCGAACATTAGCAATACCATTAGAAAAGAAGAGGTAACCATCGGGATCTACTAAAGCCCACTTGCCATCCACTTTTTCAGTACGAAAGAAACCAGTGGCTTCCAATTGAGGCCCCTCAGCCCAACCTCCAAAGCGACTCCTCCCTGACATTGTGCCTTCTTCGGTCAGTTGTTGTAATTCCTGATCAGCAAGCTTTTTTAGTTCTTCATCAGAAGTGATCTTGCCTTCAAATTTATTTTGAGCACTCTGACCATATTTATCAATAATATCAACTAAGAATTCATCATTGATTTCAGGATTCTCTACAATGCGTATATTATCTAACACAAGTTTTTTATCAGCATAAGGGTGATGTATTTTAAAATGTACAGCTGCAATACTTGAGAAGTCAACAGCGTTTTTAAGTCCTCTTATGATCATTTTAACTGCATCTGTCTTCCATGGACTGGGTTCATCACGTAATCCGGTATCTATTTCGAGGTATTTACCAGCTAATTCAAAAAAACAAGTTTGTGTCGCTCCAACGGGGATCACAGCCGACCTTCTGACATTTTCACCAGCTTCATTAAAAACAGTTACCTGTAACTGTATGGAATATGTTTGGGTCAAATTAGTAGCATCAAACACAAGGCTATAATTTTTAAACTCACTGGCATCAAAAGGCTTTTCTAATATGTACTCCAGGCCTGGATTCTTTTCATCTCCTTTGAAAACGAGCTCTAAAGCTTGCTTCCCTTTTGTGACACCCTGTCCACTTGTTAAATTTATCTTGGTATCAACTTTTTGTAGCTCTTCTGAAAGTTCTTGTTCTTCAAAATCCAATAAAGTGTATTGTTTTTCATTTTCCCAGATGTCATTTACTGTGAAAGTACCCTGTTGTTGGTTGGTGGAACAAGTAGTTGCTACAAAAAGCACAATGATCATTGCGCTTAGGTGACTGAATAAGTATTTCTTCATAATATTGGCTAACATTTTGATTAGAAGGTTGAGAGATTTTAAGGATAAAAACTACTCTAATCAGCTAAATCAGAGCAATTTCCAATTTCGAAATTGTGAAAAAATACTTTTAGCCTAAGGATTTGAAATTAGAATCTTATTAATGTTAAGTTTTTGTTCAGTCTAGTTTTATTTATTTAAATATTGATCTTTCGATATTTGACCTAAGAAATAACTATAAACGCCCTAGTTCAAAAAATTGTAATAAAGTCTACAAAGAGTTAAGTTTCATACATTATTAATTGCGAATCGAGGCGGCCGATTAGGTCGCCCGTTCTCTAAAAAATGAAAAGGTGGTCTTAACATATAAAAGTACTAGCGATAATTTGAGAATTTAGAAAATCGATATTTATCCTCCTTGCTAAATGAAGTTTTTTGGCCAATTACTATACTATTGTGTTGATGATAAAGATAAAATGAAAACTATATAGTAAAATTGATTTATAGATTATCGATACTATAAACACCAATTACTATGAATAGATTCTTTTGCTTGTTAATCATGCTTGTTTTCTTTTTAGCATGCAACAATAACCCACCACAAGAAGAAACAATTTTAAACGAGCTAGATGCACAATTGCCCAATATCATCATGCTAGTAGGTGATGATCAGGGTTACCCTTATTTTGGTTTTATGGGAGCTGATTATATCCATACACCTAATATGGACGAATTAGCAGCGAATGGTGTACTTTTTACAGATGGATATGTATCAGATAATCACTGCCGCCCTTCCCTGCAAACCCTTTTAACTGGTATTTTACCTATTGATTATCAAAAAAGAGCTTTTGCCATAATGGATGAGCAAATCGCTGCCAAGAATATACCAGCAGATTCTGCTCAGGCTTTTAAACAGGATTTTGATAGAAAAGCATTGGCATTCTCTCATTTCAATACCTTACCCAAGATATTGGCACAAAAAGGATATGCCAGTTTTCAAGGTGGCAAATGGTGGGAGTTCAACTATCAGAATGGAGGATTTACGCACGGTATGACCAAAGGATGGACAGAAGCTGAGCAGAAAACGGCAGGCTGGTTTGAAAAACACATGGGTGGAGATGGTATGGACTTGGCCAGAGTCACCAATCAACCGGCCTATGATTTTTTGGAAGAAACCAAAGGAAAACCTTTCTTCATGTGGTTTGCACCATCATTGCCTCATTACCCATTTGATGCACCTGAGAAGTATTACAATCTCTATAAAGACAAAGAAATGACTGAATCCGCTAAGCAGTATTATGCCAACTGTACCTGGTTTGATGATGCTTGGGGAGAAATGGTTGCTCATTTGAAAGAAAAAGGTTTGTACGACAATACGTTAATCATCTATGTAAATGACAATGGCTGGGAACAAGATCCTGATCAGGAGTATTGGGATGATCCTATGCGCTCGCACAATGGAGGGGATAAAGGGAAATCTTCTATTTACGATATGTCTTTCCGTTCGCCTATCATTTTTACTTTAGGGGATAAAATCAAGAAAGGTGTTCGCACAGACGCTATCATTCACAGTGCAGATATTCCAGCGACCATTTTGGATTATGTAGGAATAGCTATTCCTGAGGACTTTTATGGCGTTTCGTTCCGAGATGTAATCGAAGGAAATAAAGAAAGTATTAGAGACTTTGTACAGGGTAATGTAATTTCTACTCGTTCTTTCGATCCCAATAATGTGATGGGAAGACATGTAGAAGGTTATTGGGTTAGGAAAGACAATTGGTTTTTGCGTTGGCATGTTACAGATGAACAGATAGAGTTGTTTGACCTAGGTAAGGATTTGAGAAATAACACTGATGTATCGGGTGAATATCCCGCCGTATTGAAAGA
>JBCBCD010000115.1:0-11477 GCA_038530915.1 Bacteroidota bacterium | reverse complement strand
AAAAAATTCCCTCGATCAAAAAAAGCAATCTAATATTGCTCGAGTACTTACCATAGGAAATATGTCTATTTTAAAACTATTTTTGTTCATGATTCAACTTGATACTTAAGGTGTTTTTTCATCTTGCTTGTAAGAAATTTGGCTTACCAATTAATATATCACGAACAATGACATAGGTGAGGGAAGGATGAGCATAATAAAGTGCGGAAGTAACCATTTGTACCATAAAATAACCTAAAGAGGCTTAAATAAAGGCCAAATAACCTCAAAATATAATAATTTACAATCTAATAAATCTATTTCTTTCAATCAGCAAAACGAAAAATCAGCATTATGAAAAAAAGATATAAAATAGCAGTAGTAAATGGAGATGGTGTCGGCCACGAAATCGTACCAGCTGCCATGGAAATTGTAGAATCAGTGGCAGAAAAACATGGATTCGAAATAGAACAAGCTACTTTTCCATTTGGTGCAGGCCATTATCAAAAAACGGGACAATTCGTCACAGAGGATGGAATGGATACCTTAAAAACATTTGATGCCATCCTATTCGGGGCAGTTGGTCTGCCTGAGGTAGATGATACTCTCCCCTTTAAGGATTTCACCAATAAGGTAAGGACTGCTTTCCAACAGTATGTCAATTATCGTCCGGTAAAATTATTTCCAGGTATACAAAGTCCGTTGCGAAATAAAACAGGACAAGACATCGATTTTGTCATTATAAGAGAAAATAATGAAGGGGAATTTGTTCAGAATGGTCGACAAATTTACCCTGACAGTCCCGAAGGACTTGCCACGGACACCGCTGTTTTTACTCGTAAAGGAATAGAGAGAGTAGCTCATTATGCCTTCCAATTAGCCCGAAAAAGACGTAATCACCTAACGAATGTTACTAAATCCAATACCCTAATTCATACCCTTGCCTATTGGGACAAGGTTATCGCTGAGGTAAGAGAGCAATATCCTGATGTAGCCTATCGGCAAATGTATGTGGATGCCGCTTCAGCCAATTTTGTACTACACCCGGAGTATTTTGATGTCATCCTAACTACTAATATGATAGGTGACATCCTCAGTGACCTGGGCGGTGCTATAATGGGAAGCCTTGGTTTAGGGGGTAGTGGCAATATCAATCCGGAAAAAGAATTCCCAAGTATGTTTGAACCTATTCACGGATCTGCACCAGACATTGCAGGAAAGGGAATTGCTAACCCCATCGGTCAGTTTTGGTCGGCCGCACAAATGTTGGAGCACCTTGGAGAATTAGAAGCGGCTAAAGATATCATGGAGGCTGTTGAAGCAGTTACTCAAAAGGGCATCCACACCATTGATCTAGGAGGCAAGGCTAGTACCCGAGAAATTACCGATGCTGTTTTGACGGTTACAAAATCAGCAACTATCAAGCAATAATTAAAATTCAAAGTCATTCTGGATTTTTCAAAATATCATATCATAGACCTCACCCTTGCTTACGAAAAAGGAATTGCAGGTTACAATCGGGAGGTGGCCAAAACCTTGACAGATGATGGATGGAACGCAAGTACCTTACACCTATATTCGCATGCCGGGACTCATATGGATGCTCCATTACATTTTGGGGTAAATTCGCTTACTATTGATTCGTTCCTACCTCACCAGCTTATTGGAAAAGCATGGGTTGTACACGTACCTATTAAACAATCGCATCAAAGCATAAAGGTCAATGACCTCGGAAGTATAGCTGAACAGTTCAAACCTGGCGACAGTATGCTATTGAGAACGAATTGGAATGAGTATCGGTTTACTCCAAAATACAGGAACGAACTTCCTCGTATTAGTGAAGACCTGGCTTATTGGTGTGTGGAACATCAAGTCAATATGTTGGGCGTGGAACCACCCTCTGTAGCAGATGTCAACAATCTACAGGAGGTTACTAAAATTCATCAAATACTACTTGGTGGAAAAGTTATCATCATTGAGGGACTATGCAATCTGGATCAACTAAGCAAAGTCGAAGTTTTATTAATCGCGCTTCCTTTAAAAATCAAAAATGGAGATGGCGCCCCAGCCAGAGTCATTGCATTGGAAGAAAAAGTATAAGTTTTGCAGGAAATTATTCAACATAAAACCCATTTATTTGAGCATCTTCCCAATCATAAGGAAGATCAAAATGGAGTGTCGCTCTTACAATTACGCACTCAAAAAGTAGATACCATTATCGTTTTAGATGATGATCCTACTGGTACCCAAACGGTGCATGGTGTTCCAATATTAACGAGCTGGTCCATCCAGGTTCTACTGGAAGAGTTTCAGAAAAAAACGCCATTATTTTACATCCTCACTAATTCCAGAAGTCTAACCTCCGAGGAAGCTCATAAGCTAGCCTATACTATTGGAAAAAATATCAAAGAAGCAGCCAATCAAAGCAATGCAAGGTATTGGGTAATCAGTAGAAGTGATAGTACGCTTAGAGGCCATTATCCTATGGAAGTGGAAGCTTTAGAAAGTAGTTTGGAACTCCATAATGGTGTCCATTTTATCATTCCTGCTTTCTTTGAAGGTGGACGATACACCGTGAATGATGTTCATTATGTAGAAAACAATGGGCAATTAATCCCTGCCGCCCTTACCATTTATGCCAAAGATCATGTTTTTGGTTTCAAATCCTCTAATCTGGTAAATTGGGTCATGGAAAAGTGGGAAGGTAGAATCAGTAAAGAGCGGATTACTACCATTAGTATTACAGAACTGCGTCGACATTCTACCGAAATCTTGACAAAAAAGATTAATGAGCTGGCCCCTAATTCCATATGTATCGTCAATGCGGTTGATTACAAAGACTTAAAACACTTTTCGCTGGCGGTACTACAGTCATCTGTTGTACCAGTCTTCAGAACCGCTGCCTCCTTTGTGGCTGCTATTGCAGGTTTAGAGACCAAAGCTCTATTAGAAAAGAAAGATTTAGGCATAGTTGAAGACAAAGGTGGTTTAATGGTAGTGGGTTCTTACGTAAAGACCACTTCCGGGCAGTTGCAGCACTTGATGGAGTCCCATCTCGTTTTTTCTAATATTGAAATTGACGTTCCAAAGGCTCTGGGCATGGATAATATAACAGATTTCACCGCTGCTATTGCCAAAGAAATCGATCAGGCTATTGATTCCGGTCAATTGGTTGTCCTGTATACCAGTAGAAATTTAGTGAGTGCTGGAACAGATGAGGATAAACAAAGCATTGGGAAACGGGTATCTAACATTGTCACCAGTATTATTAGTCAACTTCGCATTCAGCCCTCCTATATTTTGACGAAGGGCGGCATTACTTCAAGTGATATTGCTACAAAGGGTTTAGGCATCAAGCGGGCTATTGTAATAGGCCAAATCATTAAAGGAGTTCCTGTTTGGAAATTGGGAGAAGAAACCAAATTTCCCGATTGCGCACAAATCATTTTCCCTGGAAATGTAGGGCAAGTGTCTTCTTTGGTCAACATTGTAAATAAATTATCGATCTAAGCGTCAAAATAACACGAAAAATCATGGCATCAACAATAAAAGGAAGGTATTGGGTGGCCGCAGGCATGTTTCTACTTGCCTTATTGCTCTATATTGATCGGGTATGTATATCTGTTGCAAAAGACCCCATCGCCAGAGAATTAGGTTTAAGCGATAAGGCAATGGGCTGGGTACTCTCTGCATTTGCTTTGGGTTATGCTTTAATGCAAGTACCAAGTGGAATGATGGCAGATCGATATGGTCCAAGAAAAGTCCTGGCTGGCATAGTCACCTTTTGGTCTGGTTTAACAGCTTTAACCGGAGCAGCCTGGAATTTCATGTCCCTTTTAGGAATTCGATTTTTATTTGGTGCAGGAGAAGCAGGAGCTTTTCCTGGAATGTCTAGAGCAATTTATTCCTGGATCCCCCTAAAGGAAAGGGGAATTATTACAGGAATCAATTTTTCTGGTTCCCGTTTAGGAGCCGCCTTTGCTCTGCCCTTGGTTGCTTATATGATTACCAGTTTTGGATGGCGAACTACTTTCATTATCCTTGGTGGAGTAGGGGTGATTTGGGCGATTGGATGGTGGAGTTTATTCCGGGATACGCCTGAAGAACATCCCATGTTGAAGGAGCAGGAAAAAGACTATATTTTAAAAACCCGACAACAGGTTAGCGGAGAAACTGCAATTCTCAACCGTAAAGAGCTACTCCAATCCAGGAATATGTGGTCGGCAATTGGGCAATATTTTTGTAGTAATTTTACTTTCTTTTTTGCGCTCACCTGGCTATTCCCCTACCTCAAAAACAAGTACCAATTAGAGACTATGGAGGCAGGTTGGTATGCTGTTATGCCATTTATAGCAGGTGCTGTTGGTAATTGGGTAGCAGGAGGTATGGTAGACAGCATATTTACAAAAGGCAATTGGAATCGTTCTCGAAGTTTACCTGCAATTATTGGCTTTGGACTAGCTGCTATGGGACTAATAGGTAGTTTGTATATGAGTACTCCTCTTGGAGCCATCCTTTTTTTGAGCATCGCCATATTTGGAGCTGATATGACCTTACCCCCCTCCTGGGCATTATGCGTAGACATTGGAAAAAGCAATTCCGGTGCAGTATCTGGAACTATGAATATGGCGGGTAATTTGGGTTCTTTCCTTACGGCCCTGGCATTCCCATATCTTACAGACTGGACCGGATCGGTGGATTATTTCTTTTATGTAGCTGCGGCATTAAATGTAATCGCCATTTTATTATGGTGGAAAGTGAAAGCCGAGAAAGGATTAGCTTATTAAAGTTTTTGATCGATTTAAAATGAAAATTCCTTAATCCCGAATTATGAATACGAAACAGCTAAGGGTAGCATGTGTAGGAGCCGGATATTTTGCCCAGTTCCATCTGGAAGCCTGGCAACGCCTGGCGCCAGTCAAGTTGATAGCCATTTGTGATCAAGACCCAGGCAAAGCAGCAACTTTCGCAAAAACTTATAGCATTCCTAAAGTCTATACTGACATTGATGAATTATTACAAAAAGAATCCATCGATGTATTAGATATTATAACACCGCCAGAAACCCATTTCTCTATCTGCCAAAAAGCCTCACAAAAAGGGATTCATATGATTTGCCAAAAGCCATTAGCTCCTTCTTTAAAAGAAGCTAGGGAAATGGTTCGGTTTTCTAATAAACAAGGAGTTCATTTCATGGTACATGAAAATTGGCGATTTCAGCCTTGGTACCGCCAAATTAAGCAGATGCTTGATGCGGGTCAGATAGGCGATAAAATCCATTCCCTTAACTTTAGAATGCGCATGGGAGATGGGTGGGCCTCAGATGCCTATCTCAACCGACAGCCTTATTTTCGGACAATGCCTCGCCTTTTGATATATGAAACGGGCATCCATTTTGTAGACACCTTCAGATACCTGCTTGGTGGAATAGACAGTGTGTTTGCGGACTTAAGAAAACTAAATTCCAATATTGCAGGAGAAGATTGTGGCATCGTTTTCTTTAATTTCACAAATGGAGCAAAGGGAATTTGGGATGCTAATCGTTTTAATGAATCCAATCATACCAATCCTCGCTACACCTTCGGAGAACTTCTATTGGAAGGTAATGGCGGTAGCATTCGGCTATATAGTGATGGAAAAATCACCTTACAAGCATTAGGAGAAGCAGAGTTCAATATTCCTTATCCCCATGAGGATAAAAACTTTGCTGGGGATTGTGTCTATCATTTGCAAAAACATTTTGTCAAATGTTATTTAAATGATCTTCCTTTCGAAAACAGTGGAACAGATTACCTCCGCAACCTAGAAATTCAGGAAGCTATTTATCAAAGTGCACAAATAGGCCAAGCCGTTAAAATTGGGTAAATGAAAAGGCATCTTGCCTTACTTTTTAATAGTTGGTACCCATTCAGGCGATTGCTTTACTGCATATCGAACAGAATGCCCATATGATTACAGAAAAGAAAAAGCCAAGTCGAGGGACTTGGCTTAATTCTTTGATTTGTAGTAAGTACCGACGGGGGGAATCGAACCCCCACTCTGTTGCCAGAACTGGATTTTGAATCCATTTGGTCTTGATTTTCAGATACTTATGTTTATGCCTTTCAGTGAAGTAAATATATTTATTTCACTAAATCGAAAGAAAATGTCTGTAATGTTTGCCATAAGATTGGACAAGTCTGCCAATGCAAAACGTAAGGATGGAAAATTCCCAATTGTCTTACAAGTAACCTGGGAAAGAAAAGTAAGACGTAAACGCTTAGGCGTATTTGCACACGAACATCAATTCTCAATTCTCAAAGACACTTCGAAGAAAAGAGAACGAGTTGAACTCTCTGATATGCGTAATGCGAACGAATACCAAACGCATATCAATAGTGAGCTGAGAAGGGCCAAAAATATTTATGCGGATTATTTCAAAAATAAGTCCTTCAGCTTTACAAGATTCATTGAACTTTTCGACCACAATGAGGAAGAGGAAGAAGTCAAGAAAATGACTGTAGCTGAATTCTGTAATCGAGTAGCTGATGATTTTGACAGGAACGATCAACCTAAATCAGCGGATTATTATAGATACACTGGAGTAGCTGTGCTCAAAGTATCTCCAAAAGACATTTCCTTCGAAGAATTTGATGAATACTGGCTAAAGGACTTTGTTAGAAAATCTAGGGAGAGAGGAATTAAGTGTTATAACTACCTAGTCCATCTCAGGTCAATTTTTAACAAGGCTGTTGAGGAAAAAATTGCTGATTATAAGAATAACCCATTTAAGAACCCTTACACTAACCCACGTGGCTTTGATATTTCTAAATATAAAAAGTCCAAAATTAGCCAGACTAATCCCGATAAGATAAAGGACTTATCCAAAAACCAGCTAATTCAACTGAAACAGTTTAATGACTTGACTCCTCTTCAGGATAAATACTTAGCCATTTGGTGGTTTTCCTTTTACTGTTTTGGGGTTAATTTAATTGATATTGCCAGATTGAAATACAAAGACATCAAGGATAATCGCTGGTATTACAATAGATCTAAAACAGGAGTAGGCCTAAAAGATGGTAAACCTTTACTGCCGGAAGCTTTAGAGATAATCGAAAAATTTGGTACTAAACCTTCTAGTGATAAGGGAAATCAATACGTATTTGACATCCTCAAAGATTGTGAACCTACTGAAAAGGCTATAGCAAAGAGAGTACTCCTCTACAGTAATAGAATCCGACATGCTTGTGTAAGAGTTTCTAAGAAGCTGGAGTTTAATGGTTACTTTACCTATTACTCTACTCGTTATTCTAGTGCTACTCTTGCTTTGAATGAAGGGGCCGATAGGAATACTGTTTCTCATCTACTCGATCATGAGAATTTTTCTACGATTGATAATTATGCTGGTAGGGCTGATGATGAGAAGGTATTGAAGGCGATGGATATATTGAGGTTAACCAGATAGTTACTTGGAGCTTATGATAGTGGATTAAGGAGTAGGATATTGAAAATTTTGTTTTTATGCACTAACCTATTGGTCTATTTAAAAGGCCAAGACTTATTGAGTTGACACTAATTTATACTTCTATTATTTCAAATTAACTTTATTGCTATAAATAAGGATTACCGAATTTTGTGAAGCAAAATGAAATTTTTTAGAAATACTTGAGGAATAGCAAATTTTTGTATTCAATAATTTATTTATTTTGAATGAGCTAGACTTCGGGTTTTACAAGAAAGCAAACACAAAACAATTACCTTTAAACACCTAATTAAATTCTATATACATGAAGCATAACCCCAAACTCCTAATCATAACGGGCCGTCCTGGTGCTGGAAAAACTACGATTTCTAAAAAAATAGGCACAATTTTGAGATTACCGGTACTTAATAGAGGTGAATTTAAAGAAGGACTTATAAACTCATTTCAAACAAGTCACAACTCATCACCAACAAACACCAACAGACTTGCCAGTGGGGCATTTTTTGACGCTGTAGAGCTTTTGTTGTTTAGAAATATATCGCTAATAGCAAAGGCGGCGTTTCAACATAAACTGTGGAAGGAATTGATAGATAGGGTTGAATATATATCTGATGTATTAATAATTGTTTGCTATGTTGACGCTATGACTGCGGCAGAGAGACATTTAAATCGAGGGCTTGCAGATCCTAAACGAGAGTATTTTCACGGAGATGATAGCGTAACATTCTTTAAAAAGGAAGGAAGAACACCAAAGCTTGTAGAATATATCCCCCCAAACTTTCAATATGAGACAATAGTTGTATCAACAAAAAGCCAGTATTCACCATCTTTAGATTATCTCGAAAAGAAAATATTGGCGTGGCTGGCTTCTTAAATCGGCTAAATATTCAGAAAATTGATTCTTTGCTAGATTTTCCCTTCAACAACTATAATGCGCAAAAATGGAAATAGTAAGAATCTAAAATCTAAAACTTAGTGTTTCGAACTTGTTGTTATCAATTAGTGTACGTATTAAATATGTAATGCGTACGATTCATTACTTGCGAAAACAAAAAGGGCTGAAAAAAATAGTTGAATATTAATGGGATCAATCGTCATTTTTTTGTTTCATCTTGTCTATTAAGGTTTGGTCACTAATTATTGTTATTCTAATATTTGTTTTTTTGTATTAAAAATCCTAAATGCTTTTTTTAAAGCAAAAATTAGGTGAATTCAAAGCAGTATACAATTATAATTCAGTATACAAAAGTATAGTAGTCTTATGAGCTTATTTTTGGCTTGAGAGTGATTTTTGAATTAATTTTTAATTAAAAGGTTATTCTTGACATAAAACCCTAATCTACTTTTTCATAATGTGCTTACGATGTTTAACTCCCCATTCTGTGATGGCCTTAAACACAGGGTCAAGAGTTAAGCCATATTCAGTAAGTTCATATTCTGTAACAATTGGATTCGATGAAGCTTTTATATTTCTAGATACGATGTCATGTTCTTCTAAGAATTTCAGCTCCTTAGAAAGCATTCTTGGGGTTATCTTAGGAATCATCCGTTTGATTTCATTAAACCTCATCTTCCCTCCTAGATAGAGCACAGTCATAATAACTACTTTCCATTTACCACTTAATAATTCCATGGTATCCATAATTGGAAGTAGTTTTTTTCTTACTGCTTCTTTTTCCTCTTCTAGCTTTATTACTTGTGATGTCATAATGAATAAGTATACTTTTTTATACTAGTATACAATGGTATAGTAGTATAGAATATATACTCAAATATAAGTTATTTTGCTTTAAATCTTAAATAAAAAAAATTATCATGAGTAAAGTACTATTATTTAATGCGACAGGATTTCAAGGTCGTACCATTCTTAAAAGACTATTAGAGGAAGGACACGAGGTAGTATCTCCAGTTCGTTCGGAGGAGCGTCTTAAGATGATTGAAGAAATGGGGGCAAAAGCTTTTATAAGTGACTTATCTGTGAACGCTCTTACATCTGAAATTGAAAAAGTTGAAAAAGTGATTTTACAGATTCCAGCAGCAGTATCTCCTGATACTATGGTAGGAGTTGCGCAAAATTCAATGGAGGCTATTCAAAAGGCAGGAAACCCATCTACTATTTTTGTTATCAGTAGTACTATTCCGACTGCTCCAACAAAAGTCAGTAGTGTTGATGCTAGACTTAAGATGGTTGAGCTTGCAAAGAAGTATATACCCAATGCACCGATTCTAAGTTCTACAGAATACCTTGAGAATTTCTCAACTGCTTATAGACAGCCGATCCTTGAAAATGGTGTTATACCACAAACGATACCACCGACTTCTAAGGTTAATTATTTGTCTTGGAATGATCTAGCTACTTACGTTTTGGCTGCTTTAGAATCTGATAAATTAACTGGCAAGGTCTATCCAATTGGTGGTAACGAAGGATTATCTGGTCTTGATTTGGCAAATAGATTGGGAAAAGTTCTAGGCAAGGAATTGCAATATGTTCCTGTTTCCCACGAGCAATTGCAGGGAATATTAACGCCTATTATGGGAGCTGAAATTGCCAAAGATTATGCAGAGTTTTACCATTGGCAAGATACGGATGGAGCTGATTTACTGAACCCTGATACTTCCGAAATAAGAGCTTTACTAGGGGTTTCACTTCCTTCTTTTGAAGACTGGGCTAAAGTAGCTTTTAATGCATAAATGATGAAGAAAATTGCTGTAATAGGAGGTGCTGGTTATTTAGGAAGCCATATAGTATCGCATTGTTTGAATCAAGGCTTCCAGGTAAAGACTTCGGTGACTAAATTATCTCTTCCTGAAAAATATCAACATTTGCAAAATCTTCCCAATTCGGCAAATCTAGAGATAGTAGAACTTGATCTAACAAAGCCTAGCGGGTTTATGAGTTATTTAGAAGGAGTGGATATTGTAATTCACTCTGGTACCCCTTTTAAGTTGGCTATTGATGATCCTGTTGAAGAGTTATTTAAACCGACGATTGAGGGAACTAAATCTTTTTTAGAGATAGCGAGTAAGTTAAAATCGTTGCAAAAAATAATTTTTGTAGCATCGGTTTCTTCTTACAATACCAATTTTCCAATGCCTCCTGGAGATTATGATCCAGGAGAGCTTATTGATGAAAATAGGAAGCCTTTCTTTGATGAGCAGAGTCATCCTTATGCACAAGCTAAATTTTTAGCTAATCAGGTTGTAAATGATTTTTTAAAAGAATTTCCGATAATGGCAGAGAAGGTTGTTTCTGTTTCACCAGTATCAATAATGGGGCCTGCTCTTTCCGGTCGTAAGGATTCTGAGTCAGTTATTCTCCAATCAATTTTACGTGAAAAATCGGTACCTAATCCTTTTTATGAAATGTTGTATAACACCAACCCATATCTTGCAATGGTTGATGTTAGAGACGTTGCTAAGGTGGTTGTAAATCTTGCAGTCCAAGAGGAAGCTGATTTTTGGGGTAAAAACTACATCTTAAGTGCAGGAAGCCATAAAATATTGGATGTTGTAGAAATGCTAAATAAAAGAAAGCCAGAAGAAAGGGGTTCTACAATTTATTCTAGCCAAAATATAAAAAAGGAGTTGGGCATTTCTTTTCGCTCAATTGTGGAAACATTAGGAGACTTTTAAATCTGAATTAATCATCCTTTTTAGTTTAAATATCAAGTTATTCCAGACCTTGGATTGACTAAGTAATTAATCCAAGTCTGGATAGCTCTTATATGTGTTGCCAAACATTGGCATTACTGTTCTTAATCACTTTTAGTAATTGCTCTGCTTTCTTCTGATGTCTTGCCTTTTGCACTTTTTTGGTGAGGTATAGATAGTTCCTGCACATGTTGGCGTTTTTGATTAGTCGCTTACAGGCTTTTGCTATTTGTTGCTCCTGTCTGGTAGGAAAGATAAATTCACCTTATTCGCAAAACGGACAACATCCGAGAAACGATTGGCTTGTTCAGTTTTATTCGACTGTTTACGGATGGCTTACCTAAGCTCCACATCTGCTATGTATTTGAAGATGAAAAGTGTTTTG
>JBCBCD010000114.1:0-11541 GCA_038530915.1 Bacteroidota bacterium | reverse complement strand
CCTCCAACACGTTGTACGCTATTTTATTCTGCCCAAGGAGGCTCGCTGCTACGAGGGCCAAACTGATGGTAAAAAGTATCTTCTTCATTTTTATTCGTTTTATCTCCAGATTCCCAAGATGAACCCTATTAAGGTGAAGTAAAAGATGATGTATCCGGAATTGATAAGGATGTATCTCCAAGACTTCTTTTCGAACAGGGCAATTGCCGTGAAGATCATGGCGCAGAACCCAAATCCAGTAAAAAAACCAGCGGACATTCCCCAAGTCCAATCCGTACTAGAATCACCTAAGAAGAAGGCCATGTTGTAGGACATAATAAGGGCAAGAATAAAACTGATACCATAGAGTTTCCCCATATTCGTTTTCTCGAAATCGGCATCGGTAAGGCCGTTTTCCTTTTTCCAGGCATTGTAGAACATTGGAGGGCTGTACCAAAGGGCACCGACGGCCAAGTTGATAACTGCGCAAACAAACACTGCCAAGTGGTTGATGTAAATACTTTCCATTTTTATTTGTTTAATGTTATTGTACAAACCACGGGATAAAGCTTTTAGATAAAATGTAAAAAATTTACCTGGGTTCTATTGACCTAAACAAAAAATCATTTCACTGGAAGAAAGTTGGGGTAATCCCCTATGTCAGTAAGGTACTTTTTTGGGTTTATACCAGAGAAGGATTGAAAATCCTTTATGAAATGGGGCTGGTCGAAATAACCACAGTCTGCCGCAATGATGGTCCAAGACAATTCTTCTCCGCTCTCCACGGCCGAAAGAATTTCGTTGAAACGAATTATCCGATGGAATTGCTTTGGTGTAATGCCCACATATTTTTTGAAGAGTTGTATGAACTGCTTTTGAGAATACCCCAGTTTTTCAGAAAGCTCCGATAAGTTTATTTGAGTTGGAGAATTCTCAATGGCCTCGATGGCAAATCGAATCACTTTAAGGTAAAAATCATCAGGGTTTAACTGCGTATCGAGCCATCTTTCTATGGCCAAAAACTTTTCTTCTGATGTCGAAGGTAATTTTAACTCGCGAAGCAATCTTAGTATTGATTCCCCAAAAACTTCTTCTGCTGGAACAACGGAGTTGGTATATTTTGCTACTGATGAATGTACTAAAGGAAAACCAGCCCCCGGTTTAAAGACCAAAACTATCATTTCCTCATGATGGCTGCTGATGGTGATGTAATCCTTTAGAACGCCCGAAAACCAAACATCGCTACATTCTTGTTTTACTTTTCCCGTCCTGTTATCATAGATATATTTGGGATTGTTAGTAAGTTCAAAAACAATATTTATTGTCCCATCAGGAAGGTATTTGTCTTTTTCATGTGAAGGAAAGTAATCCTTGTGATACAGTAAGGCGGATATATATTTTTCAAGCCTCTGGGGTATTTGGTACTGGTTCGATATCATGTTGTAAAATACCATACCAATTTAACAAACTCTTTCAAAATATATCTAAGAATTGTTTATTGTCATTTTCATCGTTCCGATTAAGGTTAGTCTCTAAGTGTTGTTTTTGAAAAAAACCAACAAACGGTCAATAAAAAGAACGGAATTTTAGAACTTTTCAAAAATAGGGGTTGTCCCTAGATCAGTTAGTTATTTGCAACCAATAGGCCAAAGATATTTTTTGGTTTTTGGATATCATTTTTCTATAGCCTCGATTATGGATTCCCTTAAAATGGTAATCGGTTGAAACATTTTAGATGGCTCCACCAACCAAGTATTGTTACTGCCAGTAAAGGCCACTACTGCATCAAGTTCAGGAAAAACGAACACAAATTGTCCGCCGTCTCCGGCCGCATCAAATTCTTTGAGTTGTTTTCCATCTTTTTCAAAACCACCTCTTATCCACCAATGATAGCCATAGGCAACATTTTCTTGAACATGTTGTAACCGTTCCATGGAACCGTTAACCCAGTTTTCAGACAATATTCTTTCGCCATTCCATAGGCCTCCGCTCAAATATAATTGACCTAGTTTGGCCATGTCACGTGTTCGTAATCTCAGTCCACCGAAAGTCCCACCTGTACTTGGATAGGAATCTATAATCGTATCCCAACGGTATTCTACTATATTAAGCTTTTCAAACAACTGCTTTTCTGCAAACTGTTCCAAGTTCTGTTTGCAACTAAATTCCAGAATCGGGGCAATCATATTCGAAAGGCCGGTATTATAGGTAAATCTTTGCCCAGGTTTGGCTACCATGGGTTGATTTAAAACAAAATTTATCTGAGAAGGGCTCTGCATCATTTGCCTATGACTATTACGAGAATTTGTATAAGAAGAACCGAACTCATCCCATTCTAAACCTGAAGACATGGAAAGAAGATGTTTCAATTGTATCCTCTTTTTTTCCTCAGTGAAAAAGTCTTGTTTATTCGGAAAAAAGACATATAGGGGTACTTCCAAATCATCAATACATCCTTGTTCGATGCCAATTCCCAACAACGCACTTGAAAAGCTTTTGGTCACCGAGTAAAGCGAATGAAGATCGTTTTTGGTCTGTCCATTGAAGTATTGTTCATATACCAGCTTTCCGTTTCTAACTATCAATATACTCTGAATACCTGTATACTCATTGCTTTCGATGCTCATTTCAAGGTCTTCAATCTTCTTTTGATCAATACCCATCTCGGATAAAGTACCTACTTTCCATCCATCATTTTCTATAATTGGCGGACTATAGCCGATCTCCGTTGTGATATCATCTCTCTTTTGACAACTAACAGAACTTAGCCAGAGAACTACTAAAAGTCTTGCAATTTTAAATCTTAACATAGAGATACTATTAAATTAGATTTAGACGGAGTAGTAAATTCCTGTGGAACAACACTTAGGGTCAATAGGTTTTGCAAAAATGTCTGTGCGGCATGTTTGATACCCTTTTGATGTATAAATTTGGAAAACTTCATTAACCATGAAATCTTACTGGATGAATTCATTAATGGACATACCATTAACAGTTATCTTATTCTAAATTGTTTTACGTTTTTAGCCATTGCAAAAGGTCATTGAGCAACTCTTTCCTTAAGTTTTCTCTTGATGTTGTTTACAAACCATTGTAGGTTCTTTTTTTCCAATTTTAAGTGATTTAAAGGTAATTGAACCTATCTTTAAAGATAGCATTGAAGAAAACAAAGCCATCACTTAATCTTAGATTAAATTCAGTCTATCTGTCGTTGAAGATTAATTTAGAATAATTAGCGCCAATTATAAGCTCTACTAATTCTAAGTACTTCTTTTCATATTTTAAGAAAAAGCCTTAACAGTACAAACTCAAAAGTATTGAAAACTATAAGTGTCAAAAGGATTTTAAGTCTATAGGAATTTTTCTTATTCGCTCACCGGTTGCCATAAATAAGGCATTAAGAACAGCTGGGGCAACTGCGGGAACCGCTGGTTCTCCCGAACCTGTTGGAACATCTTTACTAGGGATGATGACCACTTCAATTTTTGGGGTTTCGTCAATTCTTAAAAGAGGGTAATTATCAAAATTACTTTGTTCCACTCGACCATTTTTAACTGTTATTGAAGGCTTTAACAGTGCACTCAACCCCCATACAATGCTTCCTTCTACCTGAGATTTTACTTTGCTTGGATTAACTACCGTACCGCAATCAATCACTGCAAATATTTTTGAAATGTACAAGCCCCTAGGTCCAAAACGAAGATGGGCAACCATTGAACAATATGAGGTATTGTAGCTTATTGAGGAACACCCTTTAAATATTTGTTTATTAGTAATACCAAACCAATTGGATAAATCTGCAACTCCTCTCAATGTTCTAGCTACTCTAGCTGGATATAAGTCTGCTCCGACCCATGGATCTTGTTTTTGCTTAACTACTTCTGCTCTGTCTAACAAACCTAAACGAAACGCTAAAGGGTCTTTATTAGCTCTGTGGGCCAGCTCATCTATAAAGCTTTCCAATCCAAGTGCCCAAGGATGAGCCATTACACTGCGCCAAGAAGCCCTAGGGACTAACCATCCATTTTCATATCTTAACGATGCCCGATACGCCAAGGGCAGGCCATAAGGGAATGGTCTAAACGCACTAGGTCCGCGAGTAAATCCTTGATATCCCAAAGCAATCGGATATCCTTCTTTGTTTAAGGAGGCTTCCCAAAACGCACTACAATAGGGGTGATACTTTGAAGTCTTTATAGTATCTTCTCTTGTCCACATCAATTTTACGGGTTTTCTGATTTTCTCGGATACAATTACAGCCTCTTCAATATAATCGCAAGTAAATTTCCTTCCAAAACCACCTCCTGCGGGATGATTTTTTATTTCAATCTCCGTTTCTTGTAGCCCCGTGAGTTCGGCTATACGTTCCCTAACCATAGAAGGGGATTGCGTTCCCGCCCAAACCTCAACTTTGTAACCATAATGGTAGGCAACCGCGTTTAATGGTTCCATACATACGTGTGCCTGTCTCGGTGTATCATATCGAGCAAAACATTTCTGATTTGGCATACTAAGCAAGGAGTCGGCATTTTTAAGATTTACAGCTATAGCTTGGTTTTTATCACGATATCTTGTTAGAGAATTATGTACATCTTCAGTAGAAAAATCAGAATTTGGTCCTAAATCCCAAACGATTTTAAGTGCTTCTTTTCCCTTTATTGCTGACCATGTATTTGTGGCAACCACCACTACTCCTGCCCTGACACCTCCCTTATAATCATCTTCTTGCTCAGCAATGGGCTCAATCTCGAAAATATCAATTACACCTGCTACTAGTTTTGCATCACTATCGTCAAAAGAAATAAGACTTCCTCCCCAAACTGGGCAGCGCGCTATGGTCGCATAGACCATATTGGGTAGTTTTACATTTATACTATAGGGGACAGCGCCTTTCGAGGCATTTTTTGTAAGTGGACCTGGAATCGGTTTGCCAATATATTGAAATTGTGCCGGTTCTTTCAGCTTTACTTCAAAAGGAGCAGGTAAAGTTGATGCGAGGTCAATTAAATCTCCGAATGCAATCTTTCGACTATTTTCAGAACTATGGACATATCCCATACTTGTATATAGGGAGGAAATGGGCAACTCTAATTTTCTGGAAGCCGCTGAGATAAGAATCTCCCTAGTTATCGCGATTGCCTCCCTCAGTGGTTTCCAAACCATACGAATTCCGTTACTACCACCAGTATCCTGTAAATGCAAGCGACCATATTTTTCTTTACTTCCGCTAGCAAACTCAACTTTGATTCTTTCTAAATCCGCCCCAAGTTCATCAGCCATAATCATAGCAAGGCCCGTAGAAGTTCCTTGACCAAGTTCTGCCTTACTACAAATGAAGGTAACAACGTTGTTTGAGTCAATTCGAATAAAAAAATTAGGATCCCAATTTGCCGCTATTTCTTCGTTCGCGCATCCCATTGGGATAAAAGTACTTGCTACTAAACTACCACTACCCAGTGCTGAAAGTTTAAAAAAATGTCTACGTTTCATTAATTTAAATCTTCAATGGTTTTTTTAATGGCGCTAAGTATTCTTGTATAAGTACCACATCGACACAAATTACCTTTCATCCCCTCTAATATCTCGTCTTCATCGAGAAAGGATTTATTAAGAAGCAAAGCAGCGGCACTCATTAATTGCCCACTTTGACAGTAACCGCATTGAGGCACATCGATAGCAATCCAGTTTTTTTGCAAAGCTCTTAGTACATCAACTGAATCTGCACCTTCAATAGTTGTTATTTTCTTGCCTTTTAAAGAAGAGACTGAAGTTATACATGAACGAGCAGTTTGGCCATCGATATGAACTGTGCAAGCCCCACATTGTCCAATTCCGCAGGAGTATTTCGTTCCAGTTAGTTGAAGAAAGTCTCTTAGAACCCAAAGTAAGGGAGTATCATTATCTTCTATTTCAAAAGAATAGCTCTTGTTATTTATCTCTAATTCCATTTCTTAATATAGGATTCATCGTTTTAAATTGGATTTAATTATCTATAACCTCTTAGACTTGGGTTTGTACCTGTTTTAATTTGATGGCTCTTGACTTATTTTTGATATAAACAAGACAGCTTAATAAAGACATATAGGAAGTATTACTTCGATATGATTTTTCTCTCAATATCATAATCTATTATTTGAATTCTATTTCCATCAGTATCATATCTAAACTCCGTTTTGAAAACGTTAGTGGTTTTGTTTTCTTGTGGTATGCCAAGCCTGTTATATCGCAATACGGAATCCAGTATAGAGCTTTCATTTAGAAAATACTGGATTTTCTGAATAGAATCGTTATCGTTAGTAGGAGTTCCCGTTGCATCATAAAGATTCTGTTCAAAGTATTTGAGAAGTCCTTTTTCCCTGTCTCTCCATACACTATTTTCATAGAGCCATTGGGCATAACCATAGTCAGTGTTTTCGATAGAAAGGCGATTTGCGAGATTTCCCTCATCGTCATAAAATCTCCACCCCATTTCGTTACCATGTTCATCAAAATCAAAAATCACTTTTGCATACCCCGCAATATCATTTATTTCAATATCCTCCGTGGTATCGTTTAAATTGTAAATCCCATAAAGATGGCCCTTAAGGTCAATAGATATCTTAGAAGTGTAAAATGGAAAATAATTAGTGAGAAGGGCTGGTCTGCCGTGTTTGTCAAACTGTCTTTGAACAAATGAAGTATCACTAAGTGATTCCCAACGATATTCGTATACATTCAATTTGGTTGAAACTCTATTATTGAGCGAATCCAATAGGATTAATTTAGACTTCTTTCCTTTGTGGTCGAGCTCAAAAACCTCTTGATGTATATTTCCTCCAAGATAATAATGGCGCCAGAGGTTGCTCTTTCTGTTGTTGGTATCGTAATACGTCCTTACAATTGTGGAATCAAAGTGGGTATAAGAGACTTTGTGGGTGCCAAAGTAAGAATCATTACTGGGCTTATTGTTAACGTAATAACATATTTCTTTAAGCTGCTCATTTCCGGTATAAATCACTTTATAATAATTAAAGAACCTGAGACTGTCTTTTGAAATCCTACCTCTGGGGTTATATTCCAAATAGGGTGAAATAATACCTGTAAGTTTTGAATAATAATGTGTTTTTTCTATTCTTACAGGCGGTTCAGCTTCTGTATATGATGAAAGAAAAACACAGGCACAAGCACTGAACAAAATCAATAACCTAAGTTTGATTACATTCGATTTGATTTTACTCACTGAACTCATAATTCTGAAGTATTTTCTTTAGTAGTCTAAATTCCTTCTCAAATATTGGTTAAAAGCAGTTAAAACAGTTTGGCTTTATTCTAAAACTACTTCTGATTGCTAAAATCAAGAGTAAATTCCCCATGATTAATCGCAATTTTAAATAAGATTTAGATTGTGAATGAAAACGATATGAACATTATTATGTTCCCTACAAGTTTGTGACATGAAAAGTGGTATTACATTAGTGTGTTTTTCGCTGGTTCTTTGTTCCTGTCAAAAAAAATCCGAAGAAGAAAGTTTTGCGCGCGGTAAGGAAATATACTTAGCTAATTGTATAAGTTGTCATCAATCTGATGGGAAAGGAGTAAAGGGAGTTTATCCTTCTTTGATTAAACCTGATTATATTGAAGAAAACTATTCACGGAGAGCCATAAAACTAATAAGATATGGTTCCGGGTCCAACTTCGGCATGAAGCCTATTGCCCTTTCGAATGAGGAAATAACGGATGTACTTAATTATATTCAAAACACATGGGGAAATGAAGCTTCCCATTTAACCAAAATCGATTTGACTCGGTTGGAAACCAATGAGTAATGGCCGTATATAATCTGAAAATAAATGATTCTTTTTTTCCCATAGACATAGACCAAAATACACCTTTGCTTTGGGTTTTGCGCGATACGCTCGCACTTTATGGAACCAAATATGGATGTGGTATTGGACAATGTGGAGCTTGCACCGTTCTTGTAGATGGATTGCCAATCCGATCCTGTAGTATACCTGTCGAAGCGGTAAAGAATAAATCAATCGTAACCATTGAAGGCTTGTCTCCAAATTCAAACCATCCAGTTCAAATAGCTTGGAGAGACCTAGACGTACCACAATGCGGTTATTGTCAATCAGGACAGATTATGACAGCAGCAGCCCTATTGGAGAGAATTCCGAATCCGAACGATGCTGATATCAATAGGGCTATGAAAGGAAATATTTGTCGTTGTGGAACCTATTCGAGAATTCGCGAAGCTATTAAAGTTGCGGCAAAACATCGTACTAGTGAAAATCAATAGAAGGGATTTTTTGAAAATTAGTGGTAGGGGTGGCGGAGGTTTAATCCTCTCACTTGCTGTTCCTGTTCATGGGAAAATAGGTGGACTGATAGAAGATATAGGTCAAATTGAATTCAATAATTTTATATCAATAGACCACAACGGGGAAATCACAATAATGCTCACTAAACATGAAATGGGACAGGGTACGGGAACCGCAATACCGACCATTATAGCCGATGAACTCAATGCAGATTGGTCTAAAGTAAAAATTAAGCAGGTAGCTTATGACCCAAAATATACCTGGCTTGAAATGGGAACAACCGGAGGAAGTGGCTCTATTTCCAGGACCTGGGATTCCATTAGAATCGCTGGTGCTACTGTTAAAAAGCTGTTAATGCAGACTGCGGCCAACAATTGGGGTGTGGATATAAAAGTTTTAGAGGTTGAAAATAGCTACATAACAAATCTTGTGACCAATGAAAGAGTGGAATTTGGTGCTTTGGCTGAAGGGGCTTCACAATTGCCAATACCAAAGGATATTGTCCTTAAAACGCCCAAGGAATATACCTATATCGTTAAAACTTTAAAAAATCGACTCACGGAAGACGTTATATCGGGAAAAGCCAAGTATGGTATAGATATGAATATTCCAGGAATGGTATATGCGTCCATAGAAAAATGCCCAATTTACAAAGGAACACTTAAAAGCTACGATGCCAAAGAAGCCAAAAAGAAAAAAGGAGTCCTTGATGTTTTTCCAATCGTATTGCCAAAAGTAATCAAAAGCAAGTTGAATTCGGTTTTAAGCCATGTTGATGAAGGTGTGGTGGTAATTGCTATGTCCACATGGATAGCATTTGAAGCGAGAAAGCTCTTAAAAATTGAATGGGAAGGAGGAGAAAATGAATCAAGAAGCATGGCTTCCTTGGATAAGGACATGGAGTACGTAAAGGAGTTACCGGACGTTATGAGTGTTGATATAGGAAATGTCGAAACAGAATTGGCCAATAGCAGTAGCAGAGTTGTGGAAATGCAGTATGATAACCCCTACCAAGCCCATGCAGTAATGGAGCCATTGAATGCAACTGCACATTTTGAAAACGATTCCTGTGAATTATGGGTGGGAACACAAGATGCCGAACAAACCATTAGAGAAGTGGCTACAAGCTTAGAGCTTCCGATGGAAAAAATAACTCTGAACAATTTAATTTCAGGTGGGTCATTTGGCCGACGCTACCATACAGATACCTCAATAGAAGCCGCATTTATTTCAAAACATATCAAAAAACCCGTTAAGCTCGTGTGGACCAGAGAAGATGAAGTCCGTAACGATCATTTCCAGCCCTACCTGAGAAATTATTTAAAGGCAATAGTTAGTCGAGAGGGGGAAGTGATAGGAATAGAAAATAGGGCAATAAGCACGGTAGAATATGCATCATGGTCGGAAAAATGGGAGTTCTTTTATGCTTTTCCAAATATACGTTGTTACCGTACAAGAGTGCCAACGCTTCTTCATGAAGGCGCATGGCGTGCTGTGGGCGAGCATTTGGCTGCAATGTCCAAAGAGTGTTTTGTTGATGAACTCGCTCACGAACTTGGCAAAGACCCTTTAGATTATCGTGTAGAGCTCTTAAGTCGGGAAGTTGACCTTGGAAACCCCAAAGACTTACCGGAAGCTGTACAAAGATATGTTCTGCCAAGGAGAGACTTGGCCTGGCAAAGGCAACTTGATATCATTTTTTACATAAAAAAAAGCAAACTTTGGTCGAATCAAACCCAGAAAGGAAAAGGAAGGGGATTTGCCATTCATGCCTTTGGAAGTACCATTTGTGCTCAAATCGCCGAGGTTTCCATAGGCGGAGATTTGGGTTATTGTGTGGACAAAGTAACTGCTATCGTTCATTGTGGGTTAGTAATAAATCCTCACTTCGCGAAGGGTCAAATAGAAGGTTCTATTATATGGGCCCTATCGGCTCTTAAGTATGGGGGCATGGAGGTTGAAAATGGTATGGTGCAACGTAGTAATTTTCATGATAACAAAGTACTAAGAATTGATGAATTGCCAGAAATTGATGTTATCTTCTTGAAAAGTGATGAGCGTCCTTCGGGTCTGGGAGAACCGGGCACTCCACCTTTGGCCCCTGCGGTGCTTAACGCTATTTTTAACGCCTCCGGCAAGCGCGTAAGAAAAATACCGGTTACCAAGAAAGACCTGTTGTAACCAGTATATTTTGATTAGAGCTGGGGGTGCCTTTTTAAATAGAAAACTTATCGCTTCGCAAATCTCCAAGTGCACCGGATTACTCTAAGTTCCGTTCAACAAATTTTTTTGGCGTAAGTCCGGTGTGTTTTTTGAATGAGCTATAGAAAGCGGAAAGCGTGTTAAAGCCTGCGTCGTACGCCAATCCTTCGATGGTATAACTAGAATTGAACCCACTCCTCAAGATTTCTTTAATCTCTTCTACCCTATAGGAATTTATGAATTCTGGAAACCTTTTCATAAAAACGACGTTCACAACGTGAGAAACAACATATGTTGGTTGATTTATCGAGGCAGCTAGTTTGGATAAGGTCAATTTTGGGTCCTTGTAGATTTTATCATGATTTAATTTCTCCAGAATTAATAGTCTTACCTCTTCTTTTTTTTCATCCGATACAGTGATACCGATTTTACTTCTTTTTTTACTAAATGATAAAACGGTCAATTTATAGTTTATCCAATAAAGTAAGGTTACGGCTATTAGTGTTCCAATGACATATGACTCTAGTGTAGAGGTAAAGGCTTGAAAAAGAAAAGTTAACCAAATGAGCGAAACACTAATGGCGATGGCTTTTTGCAAATGATATTTGTTTGAAAACCTCACCCTATTTTGAAGAAAGATGTACCAACTGTACACAATATAGCAAAACATTATACCCAAGCTTAACCAATAAATCACGTTTAAATGGGCGTACTCTAAATTCCATCCAAATATTAATATGATTGGTGGAAAGATAAAATGCATGAGATAGCCTTTTGATATTACATTTGAAGATGTGTTTTTAATAAAAAGATAAAACAAAGGTCCTAAGGTCAATTTTCCGCTCAGTTCAAATAACAACAATGGGGTAGAAATTTCATTGTTACAGTAGAAAAACAGTGATACACCAAAATTAACTGCCAGTACTACCAAAAGTGACCCTAAGAAAACGTCCGATATAAATCCGAATGGTTTTTTGTAAAGAAATACAAAAGCTAAAAAAATACAATTAACAATAGAAAAGACACAAAAAAGTACAATCCATAAGGAAAGATTCATGTT